>JAHEKL010000105.1 GCA_024638345.1 Gammaproteobacteria bacterium
CAAGGGCCCGGCTTTCCTCGAGGTGGTCATCGACCCCGATGCCGGTGTGTACCCGATGGTCGGTCCCGGACAGGCCTATGACGACATGATCACCGGGGATTTCATCCCGACGAGGGAGACCGACGAGTCGGTGCAGCCCAGCGAGGTCGACGAATCCGGAATGTTCTGAGCCGGTGAGCCACCCTGGGAGACCGACGGGGCCTCATTGATGTCTGTCGACATTGCGTTGGTACTGGTCATCCTCGTCGGTACGGTCGTGCTTCTCGCCACCGGCACGCTTCGTACCGACCTGGCGGCTCTCCTGGCCATGGTGCTGGTGACCGTGCTGGGACTGCTCCCATATCGAGACGCGCTCTCCGGCTTCTCCAACCCCGCCGTGCTCGCGATGGCCGGAATGTTCGTCATCTCGGCCGGTCTCGCGCGCACCGGTGTGGCCGAGTTGCTCGGGAGACGCGTGATCCGATGGGCCGGCCGGGGGGAGCTGCGTCTCATGACTGCGATCACCTTGGTGTCCGGGATTCTTTCGGGGTTCATCAACAACGTGGGCGTGGCGGCGATGATGCTTCCCGTCGTGGTTACCGTTGCGAACAGGACCTCCCTTCCACCCTCCAAGCTCCTGATCCCCATGGCCGTGGGTGCCCAGCTGGGCGGATTCACGACTCTGATCGGTACGGCCACCAACCTGCTTGCCGCGGATGCCCTCAGGGAGGCGGGCTTCGAGCCTTTCGGCATGTTCTCGTACACGCCGGTGGGTCTGACCCTCCTAGGCGCAGGCACGATATTCATAGCCTTCGGGGGCCCCCGCCTTCTCCCGAAGCGGGACCCGAAGACCGGCGCTGGTCGACCCGAACGGCCAGGCATCCAGGGCACCATCGACTTGCACTCGCGTCTGTTCTTTCTGGAGATCCCAGAGCCGTCGCCACTGGATGGAAAGACCCTGGCGGAGAGCCTGATAGGGTCCGCGTTGGGAATGCACGTTCTCGCTCTCGACCGAAGCGGTCAGATTCGGCGAGCGCCTGGTCCCCAGACCGTGCTTCACGGCGGCGACCGGATCCTGGTGGAGGGGCGGCCCGACTACTTCCTCGAATTGAGGGGGCGACGACATCTCGCGTTGGAGGGCGAGACGATCTCACCCGAGTGGCTCGAGTCTCCACAGGTGGGACTCGCGAGAGCTCGGATCGCCCCGGGGAGCTCCTGGATCGGTCGAAGCGCCGCCCAACTCGATCTTGGTGCCAAGCACGACGTTCTGTTGCTCTCGCTGGTCCGCGGTCGGGACGTGCATCTCCGCACCCACGTGGTGGACATCCCCCTCGAGGAGGCCGACAAGATCCTCCTTCAGGGCTCGCGCGACCGACTGCGGGATGTGGGCGAAGGGTCCGAGATCGAGGATCTGGAATTCCTGGACCCGTCGGAAGCCGTCCGCGAGTTCGACCTGTCGGAGCGGCTCTGGGCGCTCCGCGTGACCGACAATTCCTTGCTCGTGGGGCGAGCGTTGGGGGATACGCGACTGGGAGACGCGGCGGGGTTTCTGGTTCTGGCCATCGCACGGGGAGAGGAGGAAGGAGCCAGGGAAGTGATTCACAATCCCGGGCCCGAGGTCACGCTCAAACGCGGCGATCAGCTCCTGGTGAAGGCTCGAGCCGATGATCTGGCAGTTCTCCGCGGCCTTCAGCGTCTCCGTATCGATCAGGACGCACCGGTCGACCCCGGAATTCTGGACGGCGGGGATGCCGGCTTCGTCGAGGTGGTTCTCTCGCCCCGTAGCTCGATGGTGGGAGAGACCCTGCGGCAGCTCAACTTTCGAGAGCGGTACGGTCTTCACGTGGTCGGCGTGGTTCGTGAAGGCAAGGCCGTCGAATCCGATCTCAGAGACGAGGTGCTGCGTTTCGGCGACGCCCTCCTCCTGTACGGCTCACGCCGACATCAGCGAGGCCTGGCCCGGGATCCGGATATGATCCCGCTGCACAGCCCCGAAATGGACGCTCCCGAGTTTCGCCTCGCTCCCCTCTCTCTGTTCGTGACGCTCGCGGCGCTCGTGCCGGTGATCTTCGGATGGATTCCTGTGGCCGTCGGGATCTTGGGCGGCGCGTTCCTCATGGTCGTGACGCGATGTCTCAAGCCCGAAGAGGCCTATCGGGCAGTCGATCTGCCCACCCTTGTTCTCGTGGCGGGAATGCTGGCTCTCGCCGGCGCGCTCGACCGGACTGGGGCCGCGGAGCTGGTGGGCTCCACGCTCTTGAACTCCGTTTCGGGTCTGGGCGCGGCGGTGGTGTTGGCCGCCCTGGTGCTGAGCACCGGCCTGCTCGGTCAGGTGGTACCGGGATCGGCCCTCGTGGTACTGATGGCTCCGCTCGCCGTGACCGCGGCGCAGATGCTGAGCGTCTCTCCCTATCCGTTGGTAATGGCCGTGGGGATCGCCTCGAACTCCGTGGCCTCTCCCGTGGCACAGCCGGCGCATGCTCTCGTGATGGCGCCAGCCGGCTACCGAATGAAAGATTATCTGCGCGTGGGGCTGCCTCTGACCCTGCTGGTTCTGGCACTCACGATCGTGGTCACACCGCTGGTACTCCCGTTCTAGGACGCCGACGCGTCACACCGGTGCGCACTGGTTCGTTTCTCTTCCGACCCGAGGGCTGCCGAGGCAGCGAAAGGGGCCCGCTCAAGGTGTGGCCACCGGGAGGCGCGTGAACTTCGACGAGCTCTTCGAGGACGTATACCCGGGGCTCTACCGGTACTGCGTTCGCCTCACGGCCGACCCCGATGCCGCGGAAGACGCGACCCAGGAGGCGTTCGTTCGCCTGCTCGATCGCAGGGTCCAAGGAGACTTCGCAGGCCTTCGGGCGTGGTTGTTCAAGGTGGCGACCCACGTAATCCGGGATCGCGCCAGGGTCGAGACGAACCGAGCCCGGCTGCTGCAGGCGCATCCGATCCGGCCGGCGAGCGAAGAGGCGGCCGATGACGTTTTGGAGCGAGCCGAACGGGTCGCTGCCGTGCGGCGGGCCCTCTCGACTCTGGACGAGCGGGATCGGACCCTGCTGCTCCTCCGCGAGGAAGGCTTCGCCTACAGGGAGTTGGGGGACGCGATCGGGGTCCAGGCCACGTCGGTGGGCACCCTCCTCGCGCGAGCGAGACGCAGGTTCACTGAAGCCCTGAGCGAGGGCGAGGAAAAATGACGCAGCATCCGGTAGAAGGAACCCTGCAGGCTTATCTCGACGGCGAGATCCAGTCCGAGCCGCGGGAGGCGATGGAGCGCCACCTCGAGGCGTGTCGAGAATGTCGCGCCCTGCTGGCCAGCTTGGACGACCTGGCGAATCGAACGGCGCGAGCGCTGCGAGTGGTGGATCGGGAGCCACCGGCCATGGAGGCGGCTCGATGGGAGGCTCGCCGAGCCCGGGCGGCTCATCGAAGTCGGTCGCACGGACGTCGAGTCGCGGTCGCGGCCTCGATCGTGCTGCTGCTCGGAGCCGGCTGGGTCGCGGCCATGCCGGGCTCGCCGATCCGCAGGCTCTGGGAGGGAGACGCCGTGACCCAGGATCGTATCGAGACACTCGGTCCATCGGTTGAGGATTCGCTGGACCAGGGACGCACGGCCGTGAGCGTCCAGTTGGAGGAGGGGCGCGCCACAGTCTCGATCGAGGCGGCCCCGAGCACCTGGATCGACGTGCGGCTGAGCGAGATAGAAGGGGTGAGAGTCAGCGCGCCTGCCGGTTCGCGGTTCGAGACGGGGTCGGGTCGGATACAGATCGACGTCGGTGGACTCGAGGGGGACGTGATCGTCGAGCTCTCACGCGACGCGGTACTGGCAGACGTATTCGTTCGCGGTCGACTGGTGTATCAGAAGTCTGGAGTCGAAGCCTCCTACCTGGGAGGCACCGAGGCCGAAACCCGGGACGGCTCCATTCGATTTCCGGCAGGCGGTGGTCCTTGAGCATCGCATCGATTCCAGCTCTTCTCCTCACCGTGCTCGTGACGACCACGACCGCGGAGGGGGCTCTCGTTCCGCAAGCTTCGCCCCAGGACTCGCTTCCGTTCCTCGAGGGCTGGGTGCGGACCGACGCGTCTTCCAGTTTCCTTTCCGGAGCCATCGTCGAGGTTCGCCAGAACGGTCGTGTACGGCGATACAAAGTCGGTCCGGATGGAACGTATCGATTCGACGGACTGCGATCAGGAACGGCCGAGCTCAGCGTGTTTCATCTCGCGGCCCATCCCTTCGATCTCCTTCTCGAGCTTCCAGTCCGCGGTCGGGTCCACTTGGACCTGGTCCTCCGTCATCGGGTGATTCCCGTCGCGGGACTCCATGTACGGGCCGTTCCGGAGCCCAGGTTGAAGGAGCGCTCCGGGATGGAAGCGAGTCCGAGTCGGGTGTCGATCGGGCTTCGTGGCCTCGACGCGTCGTCGGGCCTCGCGGAGTCGGGTCTCGCGGGGGCGCTTTCGGTCGACGAGCCGGGCGAGCCCGGAGGAGTGCTCTATACGCGCGGGTCGACGGTCGACGCACGACTTGTGCTACTGGATGGTGCCCCGATCCTGACGCCGTTCCACGTGGCCGGACTCGTCGAGCCCTTCGACGTCCGGCTTCTGCAGAGCGCGGACCTCTACCTGGGAGGGGCCCCGTCGCCCTACAACGGAGGCGTGTCCTATCTGCTGGACGTGGAAACGAGGGCCGCGCGAAGGGATCGCCCTCGGCTGACGCTCGGTGCCGACGGCTTGACCGTAGACGCCCTCGGCGAGCTGCCTCTGCCGTTGGACGGCTCTCTGCTCGTCGGAGGGCGCTCGCTGCACGGCCTCCAGGAGTCGATCGGCAAGACCGATCGTTTCCCCTATCGCTACCACGACCTTCTCGTCCGTGCGGGCTTCGCTCCGGGCGCCGGACACGAGATTCGCGTGACCGCCTTTCAGAACCGGGAGGGCGTTCGGCTGGACCTGGGTGTGGACCCCTCCACCATGGGTGGTGAGGCCTTCTGGGGAAATCGTGCGGTTTCCTTCCGCTACGAGGCCCCGCTGGGCGAAATCGATCTGGACGTTATGGGCGCTGCTTCGCGCTACGATTCGAGATTGCCGATCTCTTGGGCCGATCCGGTGCTGGCCAGCGGAACCGGAGATCGTCTACGAATCAGCGGGACCGCTTCCGCGCCTGTGGAGGGGGGCACAGTACGAGTGGGAGCAGCGGTCGAGCGATCGAGCTTCGAGTACCAGCTCCATCAGATCCGGGAGAGCGTCACTTCCGGAATCGTGGACGGACCGCTCGGACTCGGGACCACGGAAGTGGGCTTCTTCGGTGAGTGGGACGGGTCACTGACTTCGGATCTGGCGCTCCGCGCCGGGCTTCGGGCGGACCGGTTCTCCCACGAAGGTCGTCTCAGGATGTCGCCGCGCGTCTCGGTGCGTCTCGCGTTGAGCGACAGGGTCGAGCTGTTCTCGGCTGCCGGTCGATACCATCAGGCTTTGCCTGCGCCGGGACTGAGCGGCCAGAGGGGCGTGCAGGGTTCGGCTGCGGAACTGAGCTGGAATCCCACCCTTCCCGTGGCCGCTGCCTCCCACCTCGTGGTTGGGGTCGCGCAGGAGCTCGATCGAGAGATCAGCCTCACACTGTCGGCGTTCGCGAAGTCGTTCTCCGGTCTGGGGCAGGCCGGGGGCGACCGCAGCCGGGCATCGGGAACCGAGCTGAAGGTGAGCCGGGAAGGAGACCGCGTGAGCGGCTGGTTCGGCTACGCACTCTCCTGGTTCTGGGTCGACGAGGGTCCCACAGGCTCCACCCGATTCGACGGTCGGCACCTGCTGACGGCGGGCCTGGAGGGAGCAGTGCCCGGAGGAATCGAATTGCGCGGGACGTTGGGCTACGGGGCGGGGCTCCCGATGACCGCCGTCGGACTTCCGTCGCAGGGGGGCGGTGGACCGGCACCGCTGGGTGATTTCCAGAGTCCGGCGACGGAACGCGTTTTCAACACCGGTGGTGGAGGCGCGCCGCTGGAGCTCGCACCCGAGGGCGATTTCCTCAGGATGGATCTCGAGCTTTCGTGGACGATCGAGCCCCGCGTCGGAGGCCACCGCACGGAGCTCCAACCCTACCTCAAGATCCTGAACGCGCTGAACCGACGTGACGCGCTGTTCTACTATTTCGACGAGTGGCACGAGGACACCGCCCGACCGCTCGCGACGCGACCCGTCCTTCCCCTTCTCGGTCTCCGGTGGCGATTCTAAGTTAGCGAGCCGTATTCGATTTCGCGCACCGAGGGCGGAGGCCGGCCATGATCCAGATCGAGATGTCGGGTCGACCTCGGATCGTGGTCCCGTTGCGTTGGTTCGCGACGACTGTTCTGGCCCTGTCGTCGGCCACGGCCGACTACGCTGCGGCACAGGCCTCCGGGGATCCGCACATGGAAACCGCCCTCCGCGTCCTTGCCACGACGCCCCTGATCGACGGACACAACGACCTGGCGTGGGAGATCCGCACGAGCGACTCCGCTCCTCGGGACGTCCGCGCGTACGGACTCGAGGGTCGAACCGTCGGTCACACGGACATACCGCGGCTCAGAAGGGGGCGCGTAGGGGGGCAGTTCTGGTCGGTGTACGTACCGGTGTGGGCCATGGAGCAGGGAGTGGCTGCCCGCACCCAGCTGGAGCAGATCGACCTCGCGCTGGAGGTGTTCCGAGAGCACCCCGAGCACTTCGAGCTGGCCCGAACGGCCGCGGACGTCGAGCGGATCTACACTGAGGGCAAGATCGCGTCGCTCCTGGGAATGGAGGGAGGGCACGTCATCGAGAACTCGATGGGTGCGCTCAGGACGTACTTCGAGCTCGGCGCGCGGTACATGACGCTGACACACAGCGCGAGCACGGACTGGGCGGACTCCTCGGAGGGACCGGTCCTGCATGGGGGATTGAACCGGTTCGGCCGTGAGGTCGTGCTCGAGATGAACCGGCTCGGGATGCTCGTGGACATCTCCCACGCGTCGGATGCGACCATGTCCGATGCGCTCGAGACGAGCGAGGCTCCGGTCATGTTCTCGCACTCCTCGGTGCGCGCTCTCACCGAGCATCATCGCAACGTGCCGGACTCGATTCTGCGCCGTTTGCCGGACAACGGCGGTGTGATCATGATCGCGTTCTATCCGCCGTTCGTGCGCCAACAGGGCCCTGCCCGGTTGTCCGACGTAGCCGATCACATCGACTACGTCAGAAGTCTGGTCGGTGCGGATCACGTAGGCTTCGGTAGCGACTTCGACGGGATTCCGACCGTGGTCGAAGGACTGGAGGACGTGTCGACGTTTCCCGCGCTCTTGGCCGAGCTGTCACGGCGAGGGTGGGCCGAGTCCGAGCTCAGGAAGCTCGCTGGCGAGAACATCCTCCGGGTCATGCGGGAAGCAGAGTCGGTCGCCCGCCGTCTACAGCGAGAGCGCTCCCCTTCGCTCGCCCGGATCGAGGTCCGCTGAGCTCTGGCCACGGGCGACCTCGAAGATCCCGCCCAACGAAGCCAGAAACCGAACGCTCTCCTTCGCCCTCAGCCACCACGCGTCCCCGGTGTGATCGCCGGAATGGTCGTACAGCCCCGTGAGCCTGGTCGTGATGTCCTCGGCCTTGGATTCGAGGGCCTTTCCGAGGCGAAGCGTTTCCGTGAACGGGATGAGATGGTCGGATCGTCCGTGGAGGAGCCGAACCGGGGGCTGGACTCGGTCGATCCGACCGAACGGCTCCACGAGCGGCATTTCCCGTCGGATGAGAGGGACGAACTCGCGGACGACAGCCTCGACGAGCTCGGGATCGGGCTCGTGATCGGTGGCGGGAGCGAAGACGTCGAACAACTCCCGATCCGAAGAGGGTAGCTTGGCGCGGAGAGCTTCTTTGACCGAATCCGAGCTGGAGTGCCGGGACTGTAGGCGCTTCTCCCCGGCTTCCACGGCCAGATGAAACAGCGCCCGAGCGAGCGCTTGGTGACCCGAGAGCGCTGGCGAGAGCGGAATGCAATTCCTGCCGATCACCCAGCGCGCGTACGGATCCGGACGCTGCCGATAGGAGATACCCTCCCAGTCGTGCTCCCCGGTGAAAGAGAAGCGGAAAGCACGCTCGATATCGGCGTACCCACCCCAGCCCACGACGCCGCGGATCCTCTGCGACCACTCGGCGTCGCTGGCCGCCAAAATGGCCTGCGGCGCCCCGAACGAGAACCCGACCAGCATCACTCCGCCGGCCTCGATCTCGGGACGGCGACCGAACCAGTCCACCGCCGCTCTCACGATCGCTTGAGCCTGCTCGGGCGCGAACTCGAGCTCCGTCCACTCCCGAATCTCCGGAATGAGGACGTGGGCGCCCACTGCAGACAACGACCTGGAGAACCGGATCAGCTCCGGGTGCCCGCGACCCAGACGGGTCATGCCGTGGAGAACCACCCAGCCGACACCAGAGGATCCCTCGGCTTCGAACAATGTACCCGGAATGGAACCGTTGCTCCCCGGAATCAGGACCTCGTTTTCGATTCCAATGGAGGGCCGCGAGCGCCAGGCTCTCGAGAAACGGAGAGCTGCCGCGAGGGGGGTGGAAGTCAGGACACGCATTCGACCAGTCTACGGACAGTCCCGACCGGGGGGCCAGAATCAAGGATGC
>JAHEKL010000106.1 GCA_024638345.1 Gammaproteobacteria bacterium
AGGCGTCGTATTGAGCTGGGTGACACGCTTGACAGGTGACCGAGCTGGTGAATCCTCGACCCGAGGCTTGGCCTGGAAGGGACTGCTGCAAGGCCTCGTCGACGCTGGGCCTCCAGAAGATCCCGGCCACCACGGCGACAGCCGCACACAGAGCGAGGACAGTCCAGTAGTTCCGCTGCTCTGTGGGCGGGAAAGAGTCAGGCATGACTCGGAAAGTGGGCTCTAGAATCGGGACCCGCTAGGAGGGTGGTGCTGCGCAGCGCCGTCAGTTGTTCGGAGAGTCGTCCGGCGTCTGCTGCTCTTCGGGTTCCTCTGCCTCCTCCTCTTCGTCCTCGGGGTCGGAATCCTCCTCATCCTCATCCTCGGATTCTTCGTCGTCCGGGTAGTTGTCGATCCATGCGACCGACAGGCTGAGGAGGTTCTGAATGGTGTACCGGATTCGGTAACCCGGGTACACGAGCAAACTGTCACTGACGTGGCGCTCGGTACTCCCGATCGGGTCCGCCATCAGGCGAATGCGATCCAAAGTCTGGACGACCTGCTGAGGAATCTCCAGGGTGCGTGTCGACAGACCGGTCACCATGCCCAGTGAGCGGGTCAGGCCACCGGCGTATATGACATAGATATGCATGTCCAGGAACGCGTTGTTCGCCACGGTGACCTGGACTGGGCCGACCTGTCCCGGTCGTTGCCGACCGGACTGGAACGGGTTCTCCGTGCTGCTTGAAGCGCACCCGGCCAACACCAGACAGAGGCACAGCGTCCATCGTCGCATGACCTCGGTACACTGTCGGAAGCATCGGGTGCCACAGGACGGGGCTTGGTTATCCCCTCAGGCCGGTTCGGCGGGCTGAGTGCCCTTCGCCAACGGATCGAAGGTGGTGTTGCAGCCGGCCTCCTCGCAGAGCATCTCTCCTCCTCCCAGAGCCTTGTGGATGCTCGTGCTTCCACACTTCGGGCAAGCAGGACGCCTCGGGTGCGTCGGATTCAGGCATACCGGGGGCGGGGCCATCAGATCGTGTCGGTCCCCCTGTGGCTGGACCCGTGGATAGCCACAGGCGCTGCATGGACGTGGACGCCTGCGTGACATCGCTCCCCCCTTTGTCGCCGAGGCTGGCCGGCTAGATTCGAGCTAACGAACGTACGTTGCCTCCCTCAGATCAGAAACCCGGAATGACTGGTAGCCGTATCGTGATCTCGGGGCCGTGGGTTCTGCGGTCGATTACACTGATCGCGGTGGCTCTGTTCGGCCTCCACGTCGTTGCCGAGATCAGCACCCTATTCCTGGGATACGAGAACCTGGGGGGCTTCGTGCCTCTCTTCGACATGGGGCGGGAGCGTAACGCACCCACCCTGTTCTCCACCGCATTGTTCGTTATCAACGCGTGTCTCTTTGCCATAGTCGCGATGGACGAGAGCGCACGCGACGGTTCCCGGTGGGCCTGGAACCTATTGGCTGCGGTGTTCTGTTTCCTCGCTCTGGACGAGTTCGTCGAGATTCACGAACGATTGATCGTCCCGGTGCGAACCCTCTTGAACACCTCGGGGCTTCTCTACTTCGCCTGGCTCATCCCCTATGTCATCGCGGTTGTCCTGCTCGCGACGCTGGTCGGACCTACCGTTTTCCGCACCCACGCCCGGGTCAGGAACCGCCTGATCCTATCAGCCGTCACATACTTGACCGGAGCCGTCGGCTTCGAGGCACTGGGCGGACGAGTGGCCGATCGCCTGGGCGCATTACCTACGAGGACCGACGTCACCTATCAGGTGCTGGTCACTCTCGAGGAATCCTTCGAAGTGGCCGGATTGCTGCTGCTTTCCTGGGCCCTGTTGACGTTGCTCTCCCAGCGAAACGAAGCAATCCAGGTGGAGCTGGGCGGTCGATGAGGGCGGACTCGATCTTCGGCGAGCTCGAAGGGGCGCGCTACGGCTCCACCGCGACCGCCACCAGCACGTTCGTCCAGCAACAGAAGAACTCGAAGTCGCTCGGCTGCGTCCGGCCGCCGGAATCGTTGTACGCTTGCACGAGCAGCAGGTAATCACCCGGCTCACTGAACGATATCGAGGTCGTCGCGGACCCCCAGGCGTCAGGTGCTTCCAGCCAGGTGCTCGACTCGATGATCGTTCGACCGTCGGCAGCCCTCCGATGTTCTCCCTGAGGCGCGAAGACCACGTCTCCGGGACCCTGGTACTTGTACCACCTGAAGGTGATCGGCTGCCGATCCTCCTCGTCGAAGGGGTTGTCCCGACGAACCCGGAGGATAACGGGCACGGCCTGACCCGCACTCGCATTCAGCGGGCCAAGGGTGGTCGGGGTCCGTCCCCGGACCTCGGGCCCATCTGCGTCCAGCTTGACCCTCGGGGCGCTGTTCTCTCGGGACTCCTGCAGCAGCTCCTCGAGGTGATACTCCTCGAATCGGGTGCGACCCGGGGACGAATAGTCCTGCCCCAGTCCGTGCTCGCTCGGGTCTCGGAGCGTCCACACGAGGTCGCGATCGCCCCAGTCGGCGGGCACGGTCGCGCTGAACACACAGTAGTGACGTCTGCCACCTGGAGGGACGGGAAGGAAATGAGTGGGCTGGAGACCGTTGAACTCCTCGGGCTCGACTTGGTTGTCTCGTCCGATCGGAATCTCGAGCACTTCTTCCGTATTCGTGTTGAAGTATCCGAAGCAGAGCTGATGCGTCCCATCCGGGTTCACGTACCACCCCTCGAAGATCGGGACCACGGGTCCACCGTTCGGCCGCAGGAGCTGGAGATCATTCTGATGCCCGCCGGGCGGCGCTACTCGGCCCCACCCAGGGACGCGGTTCTGGGCGGTCAGCGGAATCGACGTCGACACGACCCCGACGAGCAGAGTGGCCGCGATCACACGAAGGCTGCTCATGCGAAGGGCGGTCCCGACAGTCTCGGCACGCATTCCGTCGCTCCTAGGCTACCTACGGACGTACTCGTCCAGGCCCTCTCTGGCGCCTTCCGGTAGCCAGATGTCGACACGCGTCTCCGCCGGCTTCGCGATCTGCTCCTCGGCGAGACGGATCCGTTCACTCAAGATCTCCTGATACTGCTCCTCGCTGAGATAGGACACCGCCATGTGCATGTGTGACATGGCATCGACGCTCCGTCCTCCGAACGCCACCCACTGATCCGGATCCACGGATAGCGGGTTGTTCACGGTGTTGTCCAGCTGTGTCCGGAGCAGCAGGGCAGCCCCCTTCGGCAGCAGCGGCCGAGCGTGATCCTCGTAGCTATAGGAGATCTGCCAATTGTGATCGTAGGTGTTGACCGAAGTCAGGACCTCGCCGGGACTCGAAGGGTGTCCGGTGAAATCGTCCACCCTCTCCGGCCAGATCACCTCGATCGACTGGCCGACCCCCTGGAGGTGCATGTGGGGTCGCACGCTGTTGATCATGATCGGCTGATCCAGCACGACCACTCGAAGCAGGGTCTGAGTCCCATGCGGCGGAATCAGAATATCGCGCGCCCGGGGCTCGCCCTCGGTGAACTGGTCGATCAGCTGGTGGTACTCCGAGGTCGACTCGAAGGGGGGCGGGCGATCCTTCGGATGATACCAGAGCGCGATCTCCGCCTCGTCCACGAACTCCTGACCGATCAAAGCATAGTGTAGTCCCCAGCTGAGCTCCCCGGGGCCCGTGCCCAGCAAGATGCCGGTGTTCTCCGGAAACAGATCCCAGCTCTTTCCGGCGCCGGCGCCCACGATTCGGCCGCTCGGTCCGTCTTCCAGTCGTAGCGAGACGTTGTTGTGGTGGAGGGCTCGGCGGCCCAGCGGCGTGTTCCTGAGCTCGGCGGCCCGGAGATACCGCGGCTCGTCGAGGGTCGGCCACTCCACCCTGACGTTGGGCCACCGGTCCTGTCCCGACGCGGGAAGCGCGATCGGACCCGTCGAGATCACCATGTCCGGGGGGCCCAGGACCTGCTCGAGCTCCCAACCCTGCGTCCGGTCCCATCGGTCGGAAGATGCTGGGGGCAGATCCGCGGGATCACCCTCTGGAGCGCCGGCATCTACCCATCGGACGATGGTGTCGATCTCCTCTTCGCTCAGGCTGATGTCGTTCTTGTAGGACTGTATGCCGACGGTCGGATCGACGCCCCAAGGTGGCATGTGTCTGATCGCGACTTCCTGCTTGATCATCGGCGCCCAGGGACGGACCTCCTCGTAGCTCGAGAAGGCCATCGGGCCCAGTCCACCCTCGACATGGCACCTCATGCAGACCTCCTGCATGATCGGTGCGATGTCCTTCGCATAGGTCGGGGTACCATCCTGGGCCTGGAGCCCACTCACCGCCGCCAGACCGAGGACCGCTCCAGCCCCGACAGTGACGAAACCGGAACACCGGCGATCCCTCATCCTGTCGATCATGACTCCGATCTCCTATGGCGTCCGACCACGGGTCGTCGCACGTCGATGCTTCAGCCTCTGCGTGCTCCAACCTCTCCGTGCTTCAACCTAAGGGGCCGGCTGACGCCGAGCGATACTTGGCTGCCCCTGGCTCCGGGGACTCAATCCCCCGCGAGGAACATCGTCAGCACCCAACGCCCGTCGCGGCGAACGAAGATGGCTCGGTAGTCGACTGCACCACGGACTTCATCGTCACGGGCCCATCCGAGCGAGTCATCGGACAGCCGAACCGGCGTCCAACCGTCGATGTACGGGGCGTCGTAGTCGTAGAGGACGATCTCGTACGACAGAGTGGTGATCACGCGCCCGTCGTTCTCCGGTTCCTCCCGGACCTCCACCGCCGGACCGAGAGCAACCAAACCCTCGAACGGGTCGACATCGTCGGGAAACCGGTCGAAGGTGTACGGCGTCACGAACAGCGAATCGCTTTGGAGTACGCCTCCCAGGGCGAGCGCGGTCGCCAGCTCCCCACGGTAGCTGGCCTCGCCGAGCATCTCTCGGAAGCTCTCCGTCCCGTAGTCGCCACCAAAGCTGAGTCGGATCTCCGGATCGGCCACCGCCACCACGGTCTCTACGTCCCCCAGGGCGAGGGCGCGGAGCATCTGGGCACGGAGCATCAGCAGGTCCGGGTCTCGAGCGGCCTGGTCGATCGGCTCGACGGTCCCCACTTGGGCCCGGGCGGTGTCGGCCCAAGGCAGTCCCAGGGCGAGCACAACGAGGAGGAGTTCGACCCGGAGCTTCACGATCGTGCCTCCACCCACTCTCCCGGGGCTACCGCGACACCTCGAACTCGTCGTCCAGGACTGCGCCCCTTTCGATGAGATAGTCGGCAACCGAGTGATACTCCTGGGCGATCGCGGCCTCGAGCGCCGTCCGCGCGTCCCGGGCGCCGCGGTTCAGAGCGTGACCTGCGGCGTTCACATCGACCCCCGCGTCGACCAGCATCTCGACGGTCTCGAGCACCTCAGCCTCCGGCGTGTCGAGCACGGTCCACGCCCGGCCGCTGCCCATCTTGACCGCGGCCATCAGCGTGGTGGTGATCTCCTCCTGGCGTGGAGCCAGATTGCCCCCCCGTCCCCCGTCGTGGAACACCCCATGATGCACGAACAGCGGGTCGGCGCCGTGCTCCAGAAGGCGACGCACGATACTCGGAGTGCTGAAGCGGGCGGCCAACCAGAGTGGCGTGGCTCCCACCCATGACTTGTGGATGTAGAAGTCCGTGGTGGACCCGCGTTGGTGAGGGGTGAAATCTCCAACGGGCAGATCCGGATTCGCTCCATGGGCGAGCAGTAGATCGACCGCCTCCTCGTTTCGACGCAGGACGGCGGCGATGAGCGGCGTGAAGCGATGTGCGCCGGCGTTCGGGTCGGCACCCTGGTCGAGCAGAAACGCGACGACTTCGGGAAACCGGCCCGGCAAGATCTGGCCGCGATCGAAGACCACCAGCTGATCGGAGGTCTGCTCCCGAATCAGGAACTGGTCGCCGAAATCGGCATAGGTGGCGATCGCCAGAGGCGTGAGCCCCCACGCGGAGGGCGCGTCCACGTCCGCGCCGGCGGCGACGAGATGTCTCGCGGACTCCAGATCACCGACCCGTGCCGCGAACATGAGAGCGGTGTTGCCCCCGTGCAGGATCCAGGCTTGATGCTCCGGATGAGCATGGGGTGCCTGGGCCATCAGCTGGCCCCAGGCGTCCGAACGTGCGTGGATGTCTGCACCATGCTCGAGCAAGACCGCTACGACGCCGGGATGGCGCTCGGCCGCCGCGACCATGAGCGGTGTCTGGCCCCGGGCTGCGCGGGTGTTCACTTCGGCACCCCTCTCGAGCAGCAATCGGACGACCTCGGGGTTGCCCGATCGTGCCGCGGTGACGATCGGGGTCTCTCCCAGCAGGAGGGGAGCGTCAGGATCCGCCCCGGCGTGGAGCAGCAGCTCGGCCATCGCCGCGCTCCCATTCCTGGCGGCGGCCCAGATCGGTGTCGCTCCGAGCTCGTTGGCCAGGTTCACCTCGGCGCCGGCTCGGATCAGGACGTCAGCGCTTTCGAGGTCGTCCCGGTAGCTCGCCCAGAGCAGGGCCGTGGATCCGTCGCCGGTCCGCCCGTTCACATCCGCCCCATCGTCCAACAGTGCCCTGAGGGCGTCGTGGTCCTGGCTCTTCGCCGCATCTACGAGGGGTGGATCCACCGAGAGGGCTTCGAAGCGAGTGAGCTCGACAGCAGGAGCCGCGTCGGTCGGTCGAGCGGCCGCCTCGGCCGCCACGCCTCGACCGGGCGTAGCCGCGAATCCGACGGCCAGCCCCAAGAGGACAAGGCACCGTCCGTCGCGGACGACCGACTCCACTCTCACGCTCGTGCCCTCGAGCACCCCGATCGCGCGGCAGCCATCACATTTCGGCCAGCGTATCGATGTCGAGCCTGCCGGTGCTGCCGCCGACCTTGTCGATCGGCATGTCCATCTTGTCGAGGAGCGTGACGAGCAGATTCGCCATCAGGGGTGAGTCGTCATAGGAGAGGTGCCGGCCTCCGTTCAGACGCCCGTTCGCGCCCCCGAGCACCATCAGCGGCAAGTCCACCGGCGAGTGCCGCGTGCTGTTGGAGATGCCGCCCCCGTACAGGATGGTCATGTGGTCGAAGAGCGATCCGTCCCCGTCCGGCGTCTCCCGAAGCTTCGTCATGTACCGGGCGACCAATTCGACGTGATACCGGTTGATCTTCGACATCCGCTCGATCAGCTCGGGAACGTTGTTGTGGTGTGAGAGCGGGTGGTGCGCGTCGGGCACGCCGATCTGCGGATACGGTCGCGCGCTCTGCTCCTTGCCGAGCATGAACGAGCTCACGCGCGTCAGGTCGGCCTGGAACGCCAGGAGCTGGAGGTCGAACATCAGCTCCATGTGATCCTCGTACGAGGCGGGAGCACCCTGCGGCGCCTCGAAGAACGGCAGCTCGATGTCGATCTGCTCCTCCGCCATCTGAATCCGTCGCTCGACATCGCGGACGGCTTCCACGTACTCGTCGACCTTCAGGTTGTCCTGGGGACCGAGCTCTCGCTTGAGCGCCGCGACCTCGTCCACGACGGAGTCCAGGATGCTCCTCTGTTGTCGCAGCCGCCGCTCCCGCGCCGCTCGCTCCGTGCTGCCGCTGTCTCCGAACAGTCGCTCGAATACGGCCCGCGGGTTCGACTCCATGGGCAGCGGCTGCGTCGGGCTGCGCCAGGAGAGGGTGTGGGTGTAGACGCAGTTCAGAGTCAGGTCGCAAACTCCGGCGTTCGCCGGCTTGTCCATGGAGAGCTCGAGGGAGGCGACCTGTGTCTCCCGCGCGAACTCCCTCGCGAGCAGCTGGTCTACCGAGACGTCGGCCAGCGTCTCCGTGTTGTTGCGACCTCCTCGTGTCGCACCCGTCAGGAACGATCCCGAAGCCCCCGCGTGATTGCCGGCCCATGTGGCGTCCAGACCGGAGAGCACGATCATGTCGTCCTTGAACTCGGCCATCGGCTCCAGGATGGGAGAGAGCTGGAAGCCACGCCCCACGCCCTCCGGAGTCCAGTACTCCATGGCCATCCCGTTCGGCACGTAGATCGTCTGGAACCGATGCGTAGGATTGGCCCGGGCCTGGGCACGCAGGCCGAACCGAGTAGGCGACATCGCCTCCAGGAACGGCAAGGCGAGAGCGGCCCCCATGCCGCGCAGGACCGTCCTACGGGAGAGTGGCTTCCCGATGATGTGTGTCATCCGTCGTGTCTCCTGTTCCGTGAAATGGCCATGGAACCGTTTGACTGTCTCATCCCTTCCTCTACTCCGTCGCACGCGCCCGCATGAGGAAGCCGGGGCTCTCGACGATTCCGGCGATGATCGCCGACCAGAGGTATCCATCGGCCGCCGCATCGCGGACGATCCCACGCACGGCGGGTCGATCGTGGTACTCGAGCCGGCGACCGAGCGCGTAGGCCATCAGCTTCGAGGTCACCGTATTCACGAACTGCTCATCCTGATCCAGGAGCATCTGCCGCAAACCCACGAATCCGTTCACCTCCGCTCCGCTCGGCCACGAACCGAAGTCATCCACGGGATTTCCCTTTTCGTCCCTCTCCCTCCAGGCCCCCATTGCGTCGAAGCTCTCGAGCGCGAAGCCGAGCGGATCCAGGACCGA
>JAHEKL010000107.1:0-1430 GCA_024638345.1 Gammaproteobacteria bacterium
CCTCAGCCTGTCCCTCGGACGCGAAGCAAATCCGACGGTGCCGGCGGGGTCCGCTTCTCGCAGGTTCCTTCCGCTGGTGAGCGTCACAAGCGGCTCCCGTTGCGGTGCTCACACAAATGTTTCCGGACGGGTACGCTATCACGGGGAGCCCTGCTTGGCCAGGAGAAGTCCGCAGATGGCGCTGTGGCTCGAGGCCGGGCCGATGGGGCGCAGGCGATAGGCCTTGGTGGCTCGGGCTGAGCTAGAGTCCTGCCGACGCTGCCAGTCGCGCCCTCATTCGGAGCGAGCGCCGCCCAAACCTCCGTCCACGCCCAGCGTCTGTCCGGTTACCCAAGAAGCCTCGTCGGAGAGGAGCCACGCGATGGCTTCGGCGACGTCGGAAGCTGCACCGATTCGGCCAAGAGCGTGCATGGCGACCGACCGCTCGAGCCCCTTCTCGCTATTCGTGATTCTTTCGGTCATCGGAGTCGCGACCAATCCCGGTGCCACGGCGTTCACGCGCACCCCAGACTTCCCGTATGTGGCCGCGGCGGATCGGACCAGAGACTCGATTCCACCCTTCGCAGCGGCGATGGCTTCGTGGTTGGGAAGGCCGATCGACGCCGCCGCTGTGGACACGAGCACGATCGCGCCGCCCCCGTGTCTCGACATCAGCCCCGCGGACGAACGAAGCACGGCGAAGGCGCTGGTCAGGTTCGTCTCCAATGTGGAGCGCCATTCGGAGGCCTTCGTCAGATGGGCGGGTTTGAGCAGAAGGCTGCCGACACAGTTGACGACACCGTCGAGACACCCGAACTCCTCCTGGACCCGCGACACGACGGACGCCACCGCCTCGAAGTCGGTCGCGTCGGCTACCAGAGCTGTCGCACCGGACTCTTTTGCGAGGCTTTGCAGCCGTTGGGCGTCCCGCCCGGATACGACCACGCGGTCACCGCGCTGGATCAACCGACGCGTCAGCTCCGATCCGATGCCACCATAGGCACCGAAGACCAGGCACGTTCTCGGTGTCGAGCTCATCCGCCTCGCTCCCGTCTTTGGACCGGCTGAGATAGGGGGCTGTCGGGCGTCAGAGCGACTCCACCAGCTTTCGGAGCTGGAGCGCGTGTCCCTTTGTGTCCACCTTTTCGACCAGACCCATGACGGTGCCATCCGTGTCGATTACGAACGCGGACCGGGACGGAGCCTCGAACGTCTTTCCGTACATCTTCTTCTCGACGATCGAGTCGGTTGCCTGGGCGAACCGGTGCTCCGGGTCGGACGCGAGGGTATATCCGATTCCCAGCTTCTCGGCGTATTTCTGGTGAGATCCGCACGTGTCCTTGCTGAGTGCCACCAGGTTGAAGCCCTTTTCCTGGAACCAGTTCGCGTGCTCAGCCAGATCGCGATTCTGTCGATCGCACCCGGAAGTGTTGTTGCGCATGTACACTGAG
>JAHEKL010000107.1:1440-8474 GCA_024638345.1 Gammaproteobacteria bacterium
GGTCGGTCTCTCTAGAAGCTCCTCCAGTCGGACCCTCCTCGAATCGCCGTGTTCAACGATGTCCAGCTCCAAAGTCGTGTCCAGCTTCGCTCCGACGTCGATCATCTGATCGGCCTCCCAACCGTTTCATCGCCACGAGGTATACCCCAAACGCTCAGGGACGTTCAAGCTATGTAGCGCTATCTATCTAGACAATAGATATACAGCATTCGGATGTCAGAACATCGGCCAAGCGTTGGCTCCTTGGGGTGAACCGCAGAGTGCGCTTCAGGTTGGGCTGGGGACGGCTTCGGAGAACGCCCGGTCTCGGCGTCCACGGCAACTTCTGAAATCGCTCAACCCCGTAACCGATTGGATCGACTCAGCTCGGCAATTGATGCCCCGCGCCTCCGACGTTCGCCGAGCGCGCCGGCTCCAAGGGCATCGCGGTCGAGCGATCGAGACCCGAAAGAGGTGCGCCGGGCCGGCACAGGGCGAGCGCAAGGGCGAGCCAAGCCAGCCACGCGACCCGCTCCAGTAGGGTCAGGCTGGTCAGGACATGCCATGAGAGGCGAGGGAGGATGAGTGCCTCCATCACGAGCGCCTCCCTACCGCGCGCCGCCAGCCGCCGGCGCTCCACGACGCGGGTGACGCTGTCGCTTCCGTTGCGGACCTCGGCCTCGATGCGGGCACCTACCTGCTCCGGCGTCGATTCCTGCCATCCCGGAACCCTCACGAGATTCCACGCGGCCGCCGCGCGCCCCCAGCCGTGATGATTGGATCCGGCGACGAGCGCGAGACCCAGACTGTCGGCGACGGAAAGGAGAATCTCCCTTTCCTCGACCGATTGCCGGAGTCCCCTCGGATCGGCATCGACAAGTTCGATCGCGTGGACTCCTCCGGTCCCGTCCGGGGAGCGAGTGGGTACACGTGACAGGTCGTTGGGGATCGTCTGGATCAGCGTCGGCCACACCTCTTCGCCGAGATCCGTCTGAGAGGGATCCTGGGTACCCAGCACCAGCACGTGCTGGTTCTCGAACCTCGTCTCTCGACCCGGGAGTAGGGACGTGCCCTGGCCGGCGAGAAGCGGATTGTCCGTCGTCGCGACGTGTACCCCGTCCAGGTTCGCGTGATCGGTCAGGTACACCAGATCGTAGCCTGCGCCTCGGTGCCACGTTCGGCGATCTCGCACGTCGAAGCCGGGCCTCCCGTCATGAGACGCATCCGTATGACTGTGGAAGTCCACGATGACCAGATCGGGATCGTAGGCCTCGAGCGCTGCCATGGGCCTGGTACCGAGCACACCGAACGCGTAGAACCCCACCCACAGCACGAACATCGCCCCGGCCACGGCAAGCTCGTGGCGAATCCGGCTCTCCCGACGCGCCTTCGATAGGCCCCGGGCCCATCGCCAGGCGAGAAACAGCGCTCCCGCGGTGAGGAGGACGAAGAGGTGCTGCCGGTCGGTCAGGAGGGATAGATGATCGAGGATCCCGAGTATCGGGGCGAATGCCAGGTAGGGAAGCGTGAACTTCAGACCGGCGTCCGGAACTGCTTCGAGGGTCAAGGCGTCCACAACCGGGGTCCGGTGAAAGAACGCCGTGATCACAAGGAGGAGTGCGGCGAGAAACAGTGCTCGATCCAGGCGTCCGCTCGACCCCACGTTCACGGCCTCCGGCTTGAGGTTCGACATCTGTTCGAGTCCGCGCCAACGTGCGGAGGGAAACGCGATCTCCAGCCTGGGAGCCCGTTGCCGCCCGACTCCGTGACGAAGTGCGCCACACTACGAGGTGCCACTGACTCGAGTTCGGGAGTATATAGTGCTATCCATACCATGAAGCCGGACACAACCTGTAACAGGACATGATCGGTGGGCAACAAGACGAGTCACCCGGATGCTGCGATCAAGTGACGGATCTTCGCGGGCGAATCTAGGGAACCGGAAGGCTTTGGGCGTTTCGGGAGGTTCCCGCCGTGGTCGTCGGTGGTTGGGTCGAACGGCGATAGTCCTCGTCGTTGTGGGGCTCGGGCTGCCGGTCGTTGCGGTGCTCCCCTGGCGGTGGCTACCGCCACCGACTACCGCCTTCGTCTTACGCGAGCGGATGGCCACGGACCTGCCCGTCCACTACCGCTGGGTACCGCGAGAAGAGATCTCGAGTAACCTCGCGATTGCGGCGGTCGCGGCTGAGGACCAGAGGTTTCCGGATCATCGCGGCTTCGACTGGGTGGCGATCAGAGATGCGCTGGAGGAAAGCCGGGACGGTGGCCGGGTGCGTGGAGGCAGCACGATCTCCCAGCAGGTCGCGAAGAACCTCTATCTGTGGCCCGGGCAGAACTGGGTCCGCAAGGGCATCGAGGCCTACCTGACGATTTGGATCGAGCTCCTTTGGCCGAAGCCGCGAGTGCTGGAGATCTACCTGAACGTGGCCGAGTTTGGCCCCGGCGTCTTCGGTGTCGGAGCTGCTTCTGAAAGGCTCCTTCACACCTCACCCTCCGAGCTCAGCTCGTATGAGGCGTCGGTTCTCGCGGCCGTGCTTCCCAGCCCCAAGAGAATGTCTGCCGAGCGGCCTTCGGACTACGTCCGTTCGCGAGCAAGCCAGATCCAGGCCGCTGCACGGAGCCTGGGAGGTGCTGGATACCTGGGAGATGCGTGGTAGTCGTCCCTCGTCATCTTCGTAGCTCAGCCCCCAGCAGACTTTCGATACGCCCTCTGTAAACATACGTTTACCACGCAGCTCGGTCCGACCCGGTTCGAACCACGGATCTGGCGGGAGCTTCGGTACGGAAATTGCCCCGACGGTCGGGCAGCCTCATCTACCACGGGTCTGGACTCATGAGCGGACAAACGGGACGGACAATCACGCTCGCAGGCTTAGGAGCGCACGTCATGGCCCTTGCCTACCTGCTGCGTGCGGTCAGTTTGGACCCTGTATGGGCGCTCCTGGCCGTCGTCGGGCCGATTCTGATCGTCTCGTTCGGAGCCTTGACGAGCATCCGAAGCCCGTCCTGGGCTTCGGGTGAGGCGCGTAGCCCTTGGACGGCACCGTTGCTCATCGGAGCGGTGGTCATGGTATCGGCGCTGGGCCCCGCGACACTCGTTCAGCGCAGGACGACGGATCAGATCGAAAGCTTCGTCGCGATCCGATCCTCGGTCCAAGAGACTTCAGAACTAGTGCTCTCCACCGCTCGGACCGACGGGCCCGCCGCCGCGCTGTCACTCCTGCGGCAGCGAATCGAGCGTCACCCGGAGCTCGCGCTTCACGGCCATCATCTCGCTCATGAGACGGGTAGAATCTCAGTCGAGCAGACTGGATTCGATCTGGGCGTATTCGATCAGTGCACTCTCGAGTTCGCTTCGGGCTGTCTCCACGGAGTTCTCGAGCGGTACTTCTACTCCAAGCCCGACATCTCCTCCGACGAGGTCGCGCGCTTCTGTTTGGACTTGACGGGAGACGCCGATCTGGGCGTGAGGGCCCTCGAGTGCTCGCACGGGCTGGGTCATGGCCTTGCGGTCCGGTGGGATCACTCTTTCGGGCCGGCCGCGGGATACTGCGACGTTCTGCTCACGGAGATGGAGCGACGCGAGTGCCGTGACGGTGTCTTCATGGAGGTCGCGGTGCACGCTTTGGGGGGAGGTCACCAAGGCGCCGGCGGTGACCCGCCGGCGGGGAGACTGACGGCTAGCGAGGAGACCACCGAAGCCTCGCACTCGCACGCGATGGAGATGGGGTCGCGAGGGCCCGAGCCATCTGATCCCACGCAGTCGTGCAGTCTCGTGGCCGACGCCCACCTGCTCTCTTGCTGGGCCTACCAGCACATGGTGATTCGGGTCCTGTCGAATCTCTCCTGGGAGGAGACCTATTGGGGCTGCCAGAACGCGTCCAGCCCGGAGTTCGTGGCGGAGTGTGTGTTCGGCCTGGGCAAGCAGGTCGGGACCGAGGGTGGCTCCGATTGGCGTGCTGTCGTCCAAACCTGTGATAGACTACCTCGGGAAGGCGGTCCACCTTGTATCGCAGGTGCGGTCGAGGCCGTGGTGGACCAGAGTTGGTCGAGTGAAGAGGCGTTCGCCTTCTGTGCGTTGGCTTCGGCGGCCCTCGAGGAGGGCTGCTATCACAGGCTCGGGTTCCGATTGGGCTTTCTTCACAGCGAGGCTCAGGCTTCCACGCTGTGCGACCGGTCCGAGACTCAGCGCGCCCGAGCCTGTCGCGCAGGTGTTCGACAGAGCCATTCCATGCGGTTCTCGGGAACCTGAGCACGCTCTCCCTCGACGGGAACGTCGACGGTCGAGCCTGGAATCATAGGACGAACCGTCAGCCCCGAGAGGGTCGGGCCGGTCGATCCTCGGCGGCTCCCTTGATCAGATCCCGGTCGAACCGCTGGCTGGCCACGAGTAGCTTCACAGCCTCTCTGACCTCGTCCAAGTCCTCTTGCATGAGAACCAACCGGTGCTCGAGTTCCGGCTCGCGAAACGTCTCGCTCTGCCGAGCTTCGCGAATCGCGCCCACGATGGGCTCCACTACGGGCTTGATCGCGTAACGAAGTGTGAAACCCACGACCGGGATCATCACCAACACGATACCCATCCCACCCAGGATCAGCCCAACCATGTACTCTTCCACGGCGCCGCTCCTCGACCGAAGGACTCGCAGACCCGATTCCTTTCCTACTCGAACACTACGGCGGGCGGAGGCAGTCCGATTCAACCCGCGAGGTCGCGGGTGATCGCTGGAGTCAGGCACGCCCGTCGTCAGGCACTCGGGGATCGTCACCCACTCTAGGAGGAACCTTGGCGTCGCGCACGGTGTCTGGACCCGCGCCGAAGGGCCCGGTCCCTACGCGGACGGTCGACCTCGAGCGATTCCGACAGGGATCCCGGACGCGAGCTGGAGCGATCTCTGCCTGGGCCATGTATTCAAACCCATTCTACGCCTCTCCCGCATCGCTTGTCGTCCAGCTCTTCGTTCTCCTCCTTCTGGGCTGTGATTCGAGCTCGTCCGGGTTGGGACCCGGAACCGGCGGATGCAAGCTCGCCGAGGTCGCAGGGCTGTCGGTCGGCGAGACTGCGCGATTCCAGGGGGCTTCGGCCCGCACCATTTGTGTCTCCGCCACGGAGCCGGGCGAGGAGTACGTGATGGTCACGACCTCGCTGGCCGAGTCGGGATTGACTCGACTCACGATCGAAAACGAGGGGGTCGCTCCGGTGGTCGGTCCGCCGCTACCGAGCCCCGGCCCTCACGACGCCGAAGGACAACCACTGCCATTCCGCGAACTCGATGCTCTCCGCTCCAACGATCGACTCCACTCGGCACTGCGCGAGCTCGAGCGAAGACAGTTGCCGGTCATGGTCGGTGAGCCGAGTGCGACCGGGCTCCGCCCGGCTCCAAGTCCGGGGGCGACCGCTTCGGTGGGCGACCTCATGACCTTCAACAGTCAATCCAAGTCCGCTTGCGAGGACCCGAAGCTGGCCACGGGCAGGGTCGAAGCGGTCTCCGATCGGGCCATCGTGGTGGCCGACACCACCAACCCTACCGGAGGCTTCATGCTGGCGGATTTCCAGCACTTTGCCTCTACCTTCGACACGCTGGTCGTTCCCCTTGCAGCGGAGCACTTCGGGGCCGCGAGTGACATCGACGCAAACAACCGGGTGATCATCTTCTTCACAAAACAGGTCAATGCCCTCAGCGCCGATGTAGACGATTCCTTCACGGCGGGCTTCTTCTTTTCACGAGACCTGTTCCCTCGGGTGAGTCCTGGCCCACCGCTGGGAAGCTGTGCGAGCTCGAACGAGGCGGAGCTACTCTACCTGTTGGTCCCGGATCCGACCGGGCTCGCAGGCAATCGGATCGCGACTGAGGACGTAGCTCGGTTCACCGTCGTGACCATCGGCCACGAGTATCAGCACTTGGTCAACGCGTCCCAGCGGCTGCTCGGCCCCTCCGGTCCCAGACAATTCGAAGAGTCGTGGCTGAACGAGGCGCTCTCACACACCATGGAAGAGCTGTTGTTCTATGAATCCTCCGGGCTGTCGCCCCGCGATGACATTCATTTCCAGGACCTGGGTCAGGGTGAAGTCGACGCGCTGAACGAGTTCCAACGGCTGAACTTCTTCAGGTTCTTGGAGTTCTTGAAGAGTCCCGCTCTGAACTCACCCTATGACGCAGAGGTGAGCATCGCCACTCGTGGGGCAGCCTGGAACTTCCTCCGGTATAGCGCAGATCGATGGGGCGGTGACGATGCCGTCTTATTCCGTCAACTCGTCAGCTCGCCCAGCACGGGTCTACAGAACCTCGCCGGGGCGCTTGGCGGGCTCTCTGTCGTTCTTGATTGGGTCGGTGACTGGAGCGTGGGCCTCTACGGAGACAATCGAGTGCCCGGTCTGTCCCCGAGATTCCAAGATCTCAGCTGGAACAGCTTCTCGCTGTTCGAGTCCGCAGCCCTGAGCGGGCCGTACATCGCGACATCGAAGCTCGCCCCGAATCCGCTTCTCGTCCGTCAGCTGACCGGCGGGGGTTCTTGGTACTATCGTTTCGGTTTGGAGCAGGGGACGGTCGCCCGTCTCACGTTGTCGAGCGATGGCGGCGCCCCTCCTCCCTCCGTCCGGGCCACCGTTCTCCGGACGAGATAGGTCTAACCAGACGATGCCCCGACACACGTATACACGCGGGGCCACTTTGGTCCTCTTGCTGCTTGTTCACGGTCCGGCGGCCGGCGCGGCTCAGACGCCGGGGCTAGGTGCCTCGGGACAGGTCGGTGCCGCGCTGTCGCTCAGGTCCGGGATCACCTGGCTGAGCGGCCGCCCCCTTCCGATCCTGGCGATCGGGGGAGCGCTGCGACTCTCCACGAGTGTGGAGCTCGGCGCCGAGGGCATCTTCGGTCTGGGTGCGATCCGTCTTTCGCCCCCGGGGTCGGCGGACCGCTCCGAGCTTCGTACCGGTTACGGGGGTGCCCTACTTCGATGGAGGCCGGCGGGGGATGTCACGGGACTGCGGTGGGCCGGCGGGCTGATGCTGGGAGCGGGAGCGGCCCGCGTGAGGTCACCACTGGTCGGCTCCAAC
>JAHEKL010000108.1 GCA_024638345.1 Gammaproteobacteria bacterium
TGGGATCCATGGAACCCGGTACGTTAGCCGCACTACTATTAGGGAAGCGTAACGTCGTATCTGCCTATCCCCAAGCTGAACGATCCGACGGGGGATTCTAAGGAGCGAGCGATGGAATCGGGCACTGGGAGGTCGAGAACTTCGGGCTGCGCTCGTGCGGTTCGGCGGCGATCGGCGATCGGCGATTGCGTTGCGCGACGGTGCGGAAACGGATCGCAGACCTCGCTCCGGTTCGGGGCAGTGGGCTTCTACCTGTTGACACTCCTGTTCGCACTCCCCGCGACCGTCTCTGCTTTGCAGGGTGGTGCGCCGGATGGCGCCATCATCATCCCCCCGGACCGGGTCGACGATCGTTCGATCCGCCGCGCCTGGGCCGACCTCCTGATCGAAGCTCAGGAGCCGCCTGAAGAATCCGTAGTCGTCGTCACGGGTCAAGCGCAGGTCGAGGCGGAGCCCGATCGGGCCCGCATCTACTTCGCGGTCGAGACCGAGGGCTCTACGGCGCGCGAGGCGGGAGAAACGAATGCAGCCATGATCACTGCCGTCACGGCTGGCGTTCGCGCGGCCGCCGAGTCCACTCCCGGAATTCGGATCGAGACCGCAAGCTACGCTCTCGAGCCGCGCTACGGCCCCGCTCGGCAGGATCGACCCCGAGAGATCCTCGGTTACACGGCGCGCAACACTCTGCAGGTCCGTGTCGACGACGTCGAGAGGGTCGGTGCCCTGATCGATGCTGCCCTGGCGTCGGGGGCGAATCGCGTATCGAGCCTCCAGTTCGAGATCCGTGACCCCGAGCCGTTCCGGGCGGAGGCTCTGAGAGAAGCGATCCGCGTGGCAAGAACCGAGGCCGGTATCATGGCCGAATCCCTGGGGATGGCGCTCGGCCCGCCACTCGAGGTCGAAGGTGGAGCGGACGTCCCGTTCCCGCGTCCGTTCTTCCAGGCCGACCGCGCGTTCGCGATGGTGGAGGCCGCACCCACCCCCATCGAGGCCACACTCCAGACCGTATCCGCCAGGGTGACGATCCGCTTCAGGCTCGACCCGGCGCAGTGACCCCCCGGGGCCATATAACCGAAGGAACCGATGCGAGCGACCCTCCCGGCTCGCCTGCGAGCGCGATTGCTGGTCCTCACCAGCACGAGCGCCGTCGCCGCGGGCACCCTCGCATGCGAGCCCGACCAGACCCCTCCCGTCACCGCGCTTTCCGAGGTGGCGGTCGACACCACGGCTGTTCCGCCACCCGCACCGCCGACGGCGGGCGATCTGGTGTTCGACAGCGAGTTCCTGTTCGTCTCTCTCGACGCCGACTCCACGGTCTTGGTCCCCTGGTTCTTTCGGTCACGTGTGACGCCCGAGGGCGTGCTGGCGGAGCAGAGCGCCTGGCTTTCCCGTGCGGGATCCTGGGAGACCCTCGGCCGTTCCATCCGCAGCGCGCCCGCGACGCGCTCGCCCTGGAGAATCGTGCCCGGAGAGACGATCCGACTGGTGGTCGGCATCGAGGATCGCATTCAGTCGCTGGTGCTCCGAGATCCGCCCAGGGAGCTCGAGACGTCGCTCGGCTCGCTCGTGACCGAGTGGACGAACCCAGGCGCCACCTTCGTGCGGCTTTACGAAGGCCGTACGGCTTTCCCGGCTGGCCAGGTCGATGGCTTCGTTCTGGAGGTCGATTCACGATGGGAAGCGTCGGAGGAGGGTGGACCGGGAGACTGGGTATTCCTCCACTCGGGGCGGGATCTCCAGGTCTTCCTCCAGGCGGAAGGCCCGATCGCCGGCGTGGGGTTTTCGACTCGCTACCAAGGCTGGACTCGTATCGCGCTCCGGGATCTTCCGATCCCGGATCTCCAGGTCGAGTGGGCTCGGGTCGGAGCGTTCGAGGCCGCGAGGAGAGACATCCCCACGGGCTGGATGATCCGATCGCCAGGCGGTGAAGTGGTCGGCGAGGTCGAGACCGTGGCCTCTCACGTGATCGTAGGGCAGGGCGACGGTCCGATTCTCCCGCTTCTGGGGTTGTTCGAGGTCTCGGGGGAGCTGATCGTCGAGGGACGGGAGTTCTCTGTGACTGGCATGATCCGACACGTGCAGCGGTAAGCGGCGGACTCGTGCCTTCCGAGTTCTGGCGAGCTCTCCTGACCATCTTGTTTGGAGCCATCGCGGGCGGTCTGACGAACACCGTCGCGGTCTGGATGCTCTTCCATCCCTACGAACCTCCTGGTCTCGGGCGATTCCGGCTGCGTTTCCTACACGGAGCGATCCCCAAGAATCAGGGCCGGCTGGCACAGGCCGTCGGGCGAACGGTCGGGAATCGACTCCTCACCCGCGAGGACCTGACGAACATCCTCGCGAACCGCGAGTTCCGACAGGCGTTCGAGACGCGCCTCGAGCGTTTCATCATCGAGTTGCTCGAAACGGAGCGGGGGTCGATGCGCGATGTCCTACCCACTGACACCGTCCTGGCTCTCGAGGAGCTCCTCGAGGGTGCGGCGGATCTGCTGGAGGAGCGTCTGGAAGGGTGGCTCGACTCGCCACAATTCGAGGAGCTCGTCGGGGCGCGGACCGACGACCTCCTGACCCGCGTCTCCGGCCACGCCGTCCGTGACTTCCTGACTCCCGCACGTGAGCAAGCTCTGGGCGGGGCGATCGAAGACTGGGCGAACGAGCTCGTGCGCCGAGAAGGGTTTCGCGAAACCGTCGACGGCTATGTCGAGCGCACATTCCGCTCGTTTCTGAGGGAGGATCGCACCTTCGAGGAGGTGCTTCCGAGCGGACTGGTGGGTTCTTTGGAGCGGGCGCTCTCGGGTTATCTACCGATTGCCGTTCGAAGACTTGGAGGGATCCTGGAGGATCCCGATGCACGAAGACGACTCGAATCCACCGTTCACGATCTCTTCCAGCGGTTTCTGCGCGACCTGCGCTTCCATCAACGAATCGTAGCGCGTCTGGTGGTGACCGAGGAAACGCTAGAGCGCGTGCTCGAGACCCTCGAGGATGAGGGGGCGGAGCACCTCTCCGAGATGCTCCGTGACCCCACTGTTCAGGACGCGACCGCCCGTCGCGTGAACGACGCGGTCGTGGACCTGCTCCAGCGTCCCGTGACGTCGATCCTCGGTCGGCCGGGGGACCCGGAGGTCGAGAGCGCCCGAGAGACCGTGGTCGACTGGATCGTCAACATGGCCCGGGATCCCGAGACGATGGACTTCCTCCTGGAGCGCGTACGCCTGGGAATCGGTCGCGCCAGCGGGAGCACCTGGGGCGACCTCCTGGATCGAGTCCCGCCCCAACGGATCCGTGAAGCCATCGTTTCCGCCGCAAGGAGTGAACCCGCGCGCAAGGCCTACCGAGAGACGCTCAGTCGTGTGCTCGACGGCCTCATGGATCGACCGATCGGACGACCGGGAAGCTGGCTGCCGGAAGGATCGCCAGCGCGAATGCAGAGCGCGCTCTCGCGGCCCCTCTGGGACTGGCTGCAGACGCAAATTCCCGTTGTCGTCGAGACGCTGGATGTGAGTCGTCGGGTGGAGGAGAAGGTGCGCGACTACCCGACACCCAAGCTGGAGGAGCTCGTTCGCAGGGTCACCGACCGAGAACTGAAGATGATCGTTCGCCTCGGATACGTTCTCGGAGCGGGAATCGGCGCGATCCTGGTCGGAGTGAACGCGCTACTGGGGTAGGCTGATCAGCCCATCCTGAATGGTTTTCGGGACTGCCGTCGTCGGCTGGTGGACCCCTTCTCCAGCTTGCGTTGGAGAAGGCTGAAAACGGTTCGATGCCTTCGGACCTTCTGGTGCTGACCCTCCTCGTCGAGTCGGCGGTCGATCTCGTCCAGTGGTTGATCGTACCTCCGCGGCAAGCCTAGCCAGATCCCGAAGGCCAGCGCGATTAAGAACGAGAGGATGATCCCCCAAGTCATTGCCGCTTGACCGTCTCGAAGAGGAAGACCCCGATTCCGGCCATCAGCACGATGGGGATCAGGTTGGTACCGACCGCCACGATGGCCACGACCGGCCAGAAGACGAGATGGATGAAGTCGTATCCGCCGGGTAGCATTCGGCGTCCAGCTCCGGTTCGAGTGGATCACGTGCGAGAACGCTCGACGATTCGAACGGAGTCGCGCGACGTCACAGGTGAGGAATATGGCCCAGCGGATCAGCCGTGTCGAGTCAGAGCGTCTCCACGCGGAACACGCGTGCCGACTCCCTGGAGAACACGTCTTCCTCGTAGTCACTGCCCACGATGAGGATGATCTCCCGGGGCAGCGAGGCGCTCCGCGAGTGCTCGCGAGCGACCTCGCACATGACCCGAGCCGACGCCTCGGCGTTCAGGTTTCCTGCGCCGATCCCGAGCGGGGGCACGGCAACCACTTCCACCCCCCACTCCGCGGCCTGCCGGAGTCCGCTACGAAAGGCCTGAGAGACGCCATGCTCGGAGATCGGATCTTCGGATGAGCGAACGACCACGTGAATCAGCAGCTCGGTCGGAAGTCCTCCTCCCGGCGTGACCACCGCACCACCGGGCAAGAGGCCTCCGAACGCCCTCAGCCGCGACAGCACCTCGTCTCCCGCCTGATTTCCGATCCATTGTCCGACGGCAGTGCAGGCCTCTAGATCAGAACCGACGGATCGGATCATGGCGCCTGCCTCGATCTGGGCGACGCCGGATCTGACGACGCGAATCAATGCCCGGAAAGCTCCCGGGCCTTGCGGTACATGATCGCCGCCTCCTGCTTGAGGTTCTTCCTGTCGTACAGGATGCCCATGAGGTAGTAGACGCGAGGTCGGTCGGGATGGAGATGTGAGGCCCGCTCCAGCATTTCGAGCGCCTCGTCGATCCGCCCCATGCGATTGAGTGCCTCCCCACGATAGAAGTGAGCCAGACCGTGCTTCGGATCGTGCTCGCACACCCACTTGAGCTCCAGATCGGCCTGCGAGTAGAGGCCACGACGGAAGTAGAGGATCCCGAGGTTGGCTCTCACGTCGACCCCGCCGGGATCCAGTCGCGCCGCGCGTCTCAGTTGGGCCTCCGCCTCGTCGTAGCGGCCTTGGGAGGCCAATGCAGCGCCCAGATTCGTCAGGATCTCCGAATTCTCTGGCTGCAGCTCGATCGCTGCGTTGAAATGCTGCAGGGCCACTTCGTGGTCACCGATTTGGTCGAGGAGCACACCCAGGTTGTTTCGTGCTCGCACATGCGCGGGATTCTGGGCGATGATCTCACGATAAAGCCGAATCGCCTCCTCGATCCGCCCCGCCCGGGTCTCGGCCTTGGCCTCGGAGAACAAGCGCTCGATCTGGGTTGCTGAGCCGCGCTCCGCCGGGTGCTCCCGATCCGCCCCGGGCCGAGCGTTCGTCGGTCGATCGGCCGACCCCTCTTCGCCGAGCGGCCGGGGGGACGAGCCGGACTCCTCGAACTCGAAGACGGCGGGGTCGGGCTTCCTCTCGTATCGGATGTTCGCAGTTCTCTTCTTCACGCCTTCCTCAGACCCTCCCTCGTCGGGCTCATAGCTCAGGGGCAACTCCTCCTGCCTCCACGGCCGACCGCCACCCACGTCCATCTGCACGTCTAGTCCGCCCCCCTCGTTTCTCGAGAGACCCAGTCCAGATAGGGCGGGTGGCCGGAGTCCACCGGGAGGGCCAGGACCTCGGGCACCTCGTACGGATGAAGCTCCGGCACTCGCCTCAGGATCGCAGGGACTCTGGTGGCGACCGTCTTGATTAGGAGAAGGACCTCGGGCTCATCGCGCAAGCTTCCCTCCCACCGATAGACCGATCTCACCCCGGGCACGATGGTACCACAAGCGATGAGCCCCTCGTCCACGAGCGCCCGGCAAAGCCGCGTCGCAGAGGGCTCATCGGGGGCGGTGACGAGGATGACCCGAGTGTCGGAGGCTACCAAGAGACGAACACCGCACGGTCTTCGTTCGCTTCCTCGTAAGCGGCGTCCAGCGCAGTCCGATACCGGTCCTCCACGACCCGCCGCTTCACTTTCTGCGTCGGGGTCAACGAGCCGTCCTCGATGGTGAACGCCTTCTCCAGGAGCACGAGCTTCTTCGGCATCTCGACCCTCGAGAGGTGAGTGAGCTCGCTCGACACCTCGGAGGCCAGAAGCTCCTGAACCTTGGCCGTCGAGAGCAGCTGTCGCCGATCGTCAGTGCTCAGGCCCTGCCCTCGAGCCCAGGACTCCAGAGCCTCGAAATCGGGCACGAGCAGCAGAGTGATGAACTTGCGACGATCTCCGATCAAGACGGGCTGATCGACGTATCGGTTCTTCTTCAGTCGATTCTCGATCGGCTGGGGGGCGACGTTCTTGCCTCCCGCGGTGACGATGATGTCCTTCTTTCGGTCTGTGATGCGGAGGAACCCGTCCTCGTCGAGCTCACCAATGTCTCCGGTATGGAACCAACCGTCGGGTGTCAGCGCCTCCCGCGTGCGGTCCGGGAGATTGTAATACCCCTTCATCACCTGTGGACCGCGAATCAGGATCTCTCCGTCCTCGGCGATCCGTTCCTCGGTGCCGGGAACGGGCTTCCCGACGGTTCCGATTCTGAAGTTGGCCGGGAAATCCCGTGGGCTGTTCACGTTGGTGACCGGGCTGGTCTCAGTCAGCCCGTACCCCTCGAGGATCACCGCTCCGGCGGAAAAGAAGAACCGATTGATGTGGGGTGCCAGAGGCGCGCCTCCGCTGACGAAATATCGGAGCTTTCCTCCGAGCGCGTCGCGGATCTTGCTGTAGACCAGTCGATTGGCCACCGCGTAGCGAAGACGGGTCCACGGGCCGGGAATTTCGCCGGCCAATCGGACCTCGGCCCAGCTCTCGCCCACTCGGGAAGCCCACTTCACGAGCGCCCCTTTCACCCCCTCCGCCTCCGTAGCAGCCGCGTAGACTTTCTCGTAGAGCCTCGGCACGGATACGACGAAGGTCGGCTGAAGATGCCTCAGGTCTTCGGTGACCAACTGCAGGGAGCGGGCATAACCGATCGAGCAGCCCAGGTTGAAGAAGAGGTAGTCGACCATCCGCTGAAGGACGTGGGACAGCGGCAGGAAAGAGAGGGTCGAGTCCGTGGAATCGATGGGCAGGACATGGGAGCAGGCGCGCACGTTCGAATAGAGGTTGTTGTGCGTCAGCATCACGCCTTTCGGATTGCCCGTCGTCCCGGACGTATAGAGCACCGTTGCGACATCCTCCGGGCCCGCACTCAGCGCCGCAGATCGAAAAGCCTCGACGGAAGTGGACGAGCCCGAGCCCCTTTCGAGGAGCTCGGACCATGAAAGCGTTCCGCCGGGAAGATCCCCGGATGGCGTGAACACGACGACATGCTCCAGGCTCGGGCACGCCTCACGCAATTCCCCGATCTTGTCCAACTGGTCGGTGTCCGAGACGAAGATCAGCCGGGCCCCCGAGTCGTTCAGGATGTACTCGATCTGTGGCGGCGTGAGCGTGGAGTAGATGGGCACGTCCACAACTCCTGCGCATAAGCAGCCATAATCTGCGATCGCCCACTCCGGCCGATTCACCGAGAGAATCGCGGCGCGGTCGCCTCGGCGTAGGCCCAAAGACGTGAGTCCTTGGGCGACGCGCTGGACGATCTTCTCCGTATCCAGGTAGGAGAGCGCGACCCAGCGATCGTCCTCACGGTGTCTGAGCGCGGGGCCATCGCCGAAGCGGTCTACCGCCTCGAAGAAGAGCTCCACCACCGTGCCCTCCCCCAGATCTCCCGGGGTCGCATACTGTTCTCGAACCGTCATTCCAGGCCCATGTAGGTGAGAAGCGGTGCCGGGCTGGGCCGAGACCCCGACCGAGGGGTCAGACGCGCTTCACGGAGAGGTCCACCTCCAGATCCGGCCGGAGGGTGTGAAAGACGCTGCAGTACTTATCGCGAGAGAGCTGAGCCGCGCGTTCCAGCTTGGCCTGGTCGCTGTCCGCCGGCCCAGCGACCTCGATCCCTATGTGAATGGTGAGAAACCTCTTCGGTGGCTCGGGTGCCCGAAGCCCGGATACGTCGACGACGAGATCGTCCACCTGCACTCGGCTCTTCTCGAGGATCACGTTGATGTCGATGGCCATGCAGGCGGCCAAGCTCATCAGAAGGGCCTCTGTGGGGGAGGGACCCTCCAGCGAGTCCCCGTCGAGGAGAATGGGGCTCGCATTTCCCGTCCGGCCTTCGAAGACCTTCTCCCGCCCGGCCCATCGGACGTGGACCGAGCGCTCAGCGCTCATCTTCGGCCAGTAGCGGATCCGCCTCGCCTCTCAAGTCGGCCAACGTGGAGCGTGCGTGGGCGATGTGCTGGGCGGCTTCGGCACCCCGAGGAGGGTTGCTCAAGAATGCCTCCAGATGACGCACGGCCTCCGCCTCCTCCCCCCTCCTCAGAAGCAGGTAGGCCAACCCGTAGTGGGCACCGGCGGCGGCCGGATCCTTCTGCAGGACGTGTCGGTAGGTCTTGGAGGCCTCTTC
>JAHEKL010000109.1 GCA_024638345.1 Gammaproteobacteria bacterium
TCAAATCCACCGGCTCGTTCGGCGGACGAGTCGACCTCGGGCTGCTCGGACCAGGCGTCAGGGTGGTCGCCGGCTTCAACCACTGGTCGTCCACGCTCGCGAACAAGGAGGTCGAGGAGCTGGAGACGAAGCTCGAGTCCCTCATTTCGGACCAGACCGGAGGGATGACGACCGTCGATCTCGGAGAGATCAAGTGGTCGGACGTCGCCTTCCACGGAGATCTCCACTTTCTGTGGCAGGTGCCCTTCGGGGTGCTCACGTATGCTGGGCTGGGTGCGAGCGCGCATGTCCTGAGGGGCAGCGGGCCCGCCATCGACGACACGTTCGTCGACGACCTGTTGGACTCCGTTCGCGCCGGTGTCAACCTGCACGGAGGGCTCGAAATCCCGTTCCACCCCAGGTTTCGCCTGGTAGGAGAGGGGCGGTACGAGATCGTCGAGGACCTCAGCTATCTCCAGCTTCGACTCGGCGGACAGATCGTGTTCGGTTCCCTCGGCTCCGGGCTCTGACGGCCCCAACTGGTCGATCGTCCTGTAGACGAATGACGCCAACGGCGGCCGGCGCGGTCTCGGGAGCCCTCGCAGCGGCCGCACTTCCTCCGTTCGGTCTTTGGCCGCTCGGCTTCGTGGCTCTCGTACCGCTCGCGCTGGCCGTTTCCAGTCCGGGTGTCACCCGCGAGCAGACCGTGACGGCAGGTCTCGGCTTCGGGGCGGTGTTCTACGGAGCGCTACTCCACTGGGTGCCCTTCACGACCGCGGGCCTGATTCCCTTCGGCGCGATCTTCGGGCTGCTCTCGATCGTGGTTCTCGCGTCCATCGGGGCCTTACAAACCCTACTGCTGAGACATCTGCTCAACCACCGCTCGGTCACGTTCCTGTCAGCGATCCCCGCGGTCTGGGTGAGCACCGAGATGGGACTGGAGTACGCGGGTCCCCTGGCCTTTCCCTGGGCGCCGCTGGGTCTTTCCCTTGCGGCCGTCCCTGCCATTGGTGGTTCGGCCGCGTGGGTGGGTGTTCACGGACTGACCCTCTGGATCGGCCTCGTCAACGGAGGCGTCGCCGAAACGCTTCGTTCTTCGAGCCTTGCCCGACGATACGCGGTGGCTGGCCTGACGCTCGCTTTGGCGATCGTGCCCGCCGCGGTGGGACTGATGGAAGTTCGGGCACTGGAGGTCGAAGCCCTTCCACCCGTCCTGGCCACCCAGATCTCGGTATCGCGCGAAGAGCTCATGACCACGTCGCTTCGCGACCAGCGCGTGAGCGATGCGCTGGAGGGAGTCCTCATCGACGCCATCGATCTGGGGGTCGCCGGCCCGGAACCCCGAGGGGAGGCCGCCAGGATCGCGATTCTCCCCGAAGCACCCTTCGGCAACGCTTGGGACGAAGGCGTTGCGGATCGGATCGCGGGGTTCGCGGAGAGACTCGGCGTGCCGGTGCTCGTCGGTGCCCATGTGCGGAGTGAACCCCCGGCAGCACCCTCGCGCCCCAGAAACGCGCTTCTGCTGGTCGAGCCCGGAGAGACGGGCCGGGTCGTGCACGGTAAGACCCGACTCGTCCCGGGTGTGGAGCGACCGGGACTTCTCCCCGGTTCGAGGGGGCCCGTTCTTCGATTGGACGGGCTGAGCCTGGGGCTCGTGATCTGCTTCGAGTCGGCGTTCGGCAGGGACGTGAGAAGGCTCAGAAGCGAGGGAGCGGACCTGCTGGTGAACGCGACGAACGACGGGTGGTTCAGACCCGGATTGCCCGGGATCGGATCGGCCGCTCACCGGCAGCACCGCGCTCACCTCGTCCTGCGGGCGATGGAGACACGGATGGGAGCGGTTCGCTCCTCCGTCGGGGGAGAGCTTCTGGCGATCGCCCCCGACGGAAGCATCGACACGATTCGACCCGTGGGGGAGGAGGGCGTCGCGATGATTCGCCCGGCCGTATCTCCCGACTCCACGATCTACGTTCGCTTCGGCGACCTGGGTGGGTTGGCCGGTCTGGTGCTTCTGGGAGTTCTGTCGCTTCGGCGCAGACCCACCCGCGAGGACTCGGGTTGAAGAGGGAAAGCCTCATTTCTATATTCCTCTGCTTTCCACCAACGATCGACGACGACGGGCCGTGCCGGCCGAGAGCGCGGGTCCTGACCGGGAGAAGTGCCATGAAGCAAGGAATCCATCCCGAATACGAGGCGACGCAGATCGTCTGCTCGTGTGGAAACGTCATCGAGACGCGATCCACGAAGAGTCAGCTCAGCGTGGAGATCTGTTCGGTCTGCCACCCCTTCTATACCGGCAAGCAGAAGCTCGTGGACACCGCCGGCCGCGTCGAGCGCTTCAACCGGAAGTACAAGCAGAACGACGACGAGTCGTGACATCGCTGGCAGGGTAGCCCCCGTGCCGCTCCCGTCCGTTCTTCACCTCCCTTCGAGCCGGGTCACCGGCGAGCGACCCCATGCTGGACGAGCGATTGGCTAAGCGTCTCGAGGACGCGGTGGCCCGCTTCGAGGCCGTGAACGTCCGTCTCACCGAGCCCGAGGTGGTCAGCGATCCCACGCTCCTTCGGCGGTTGGGGCAGGAGCATGCACAGTTGGGGCCGGTCGTCGATCTCGCGGGGCAGCTGGATGAGGCCGTTCGTGAGCTCGAGGGCGCGCGCGAGCTGGCTCGCGGCCAAAACGACGAGGAGATGCGGGCGCTGGCGCGAGCCGAGATGGAGGACCTCGAAAGCCGAATCGGGGCGCTCTCCGATACGGCGCGGCGGTTGCTGCTTCCCGAGGATCCTCTGCTTGAACGAGATGCGGTAATCGAGATCCGGGCCGGTACCGGCGGCGACGAGGCGGGCCTCTTCGCGGCCGAGCTACTGAGGATGTATCAACGCTTCGCCGAGCAGCGAGGCTTCCGGGTGGAGCTCCTCCACCTTTCCGAAGGCATTCCGGGGTCGGTGAAGGAGGCCATCATGGTGGTGCGTGGTCGCGACGCATATGGTCTGCTCCGCTTCGAGTCCGGTGTGCACCGGGTGCAGCGTGTCCCCGAGACGGAGAGCCAGGGGCGGATCCACACATCCGCGGCCACGGTCGCGGTGCTTCCGGAAGCAGAGGACGTCGACGTCGAGATCGATCCGGCCGAGCTGCGTATCGACGTTTTCCGATCCTCGGGTCCGGGGGGCCAGTCGGTGAACACGACCGACTCCGCGGTACGCATCACTCACCTTCCGACGGGTCTCGTAGTGACCTGCCAAGACGAGAAGTCGCAGCACAAGAACAAAGCGAAAGCCCTGAAGGTCCTGAGGAGCCGCTTGCTGGATCGCAAGATCGCCGAGAGCGAGGCCGAGCGCGCACGGGAGCGCCGGTCACAGGTCGGAACCGGCGATCGGTCCGCGAAGATCCGTACCTACAACTTCCCGCAGAACCGAATCACCGATCACAGGATCTCGCTGACCATGCACCGGATGGAGGAAGTCTTAGGGGGGGAGTTGGACGAGCTGATCCAGGCCCTGCGGTTGGCGGATGAAGAGGAACGGTTGGAGGAGGCCGGATGAGCGACCCCGCTGCCCGTGGAGCTTCCGGCGCTCAGCCCCCCGAGCCCGGGGAGTCCTGGACCGTACTCCAGCTGATCCGGTGGAGCGCAGAGTACCTCGAGACGAAGGGGATCCAGCACGCCCGGCTCGATGTCGAGCACCTCCTGGCCCATGCTCTCGAAACGGAGCGGCTCGGTCTCTACCTCGAGTTCGATCGGCCGGTGACGTCATCAGAGCTCGGGCGCTTCAAGCCTCTTCTTCTGGAGCGGGCGCGCCGAAAGCCGCTTCAGTACATTCTCGGGCGCACCTCGTTCAGAGCACTCGAGCTCCGCACGGATCCCCGTGTTCTGATCCCCCGACCGGAGACTGAAGAGCTGGTGGAAGCGGTTCTGCGGCAGGTCACGGATTGGGACCGAAACGAGATTCGGGCGTTGGACGTCGGAACCGGAAGCGGCGCGATCGCGCTCTCGCTCGTGAGTGAAGGCTCGTTCGTCGAGGTGGTCGCGACCGACGCCTCGCCGGCCGCCCTGGAGGTTGCCCGGGAGAACGCGCGGATTCACGCGCTCGAGGCGCGGATCGACTTCCGCGAGGGGTCGGGTTTGGATCCTGTCAGGCCCGGGGAGCGATTCGACGTCTTGGTCTCGAACCCGCCGTACGTGACCGAGCGAGAATTCGCAGATCTCGACCCCGAGGTGAGAGACTGGGAGCCGCGCGAGGCGCTGGTGGCAGGTGGAGAGGGGTTGGATCTATTGAACGAGCTGGTCGACCGAGCGCCCGACGTGCTCGAGGTCGGAGGTCTCATCGCGCTGGAGGTCGGGGCGGATCAGGCGCCGGTGGTGGCCGAGCGCATCCGACTCACCGTAGGATTCGATCCTCCGATCGTGCTTCGCGATCTGGGACGGATCGAGCGTTTCGTATTGGCGACGTGGGGCAAGGGGGATCCGGCGGGTCTTTCGCGGCGGCCCGCGGATCGTCTCGCCACCAGTGAATCTGCCTGACCGGAGGCACTACGACGAATGTCGAACATCGAAGAGATGGCGAAGGATTTGGGGCAAGCCCTCGGTCGCACGGCCGAGTACCAAGCCCTCAAGGAAGCGGCAACGGCCGCGAACGAGAACCGCGAGATCGTCGAGCTGAGAAACGAGTTGGAGAAGCTCGAATCCGAGCTCGTCGCGCAGCTGCGAGGAGGGAAGGAGCCGGATGAGGCCGCTCGCGAGAAATACGAGGGGCTCGCCCAAGACCTCCAGATCAAGCCGGCCTACCAACGACTCGTGGCGTCCCAGACGAACTTCGACAAGGTCCTCCAGCGCGTGAACGACACAATCGCCAAGGGAATCCAGGACGGGGCCGGAAGCAGGATCATCCTGCCGTCCTGAACGCGAATCCAGATGAAGTCCCTCAAGGCGTTCAAGGATCCGGTCTACCGGTTGATCCAGCCCGTGGTCCAGGCGATGGTCCGGTGGCGGGTGCATCCGAACGCGATCACGACTTTGGGGTTCGCGGTTACAGTGGCCGCGGGGGTGCTCTACCACTTCGATCACGTGAGATGGGCGGGTCTGTTCGTGCTCCTCGGAGGGATCCTCGACATTTTCGATGGCCAGGTGGCGAGGGTCAGCGAGCTCGCCTCCAAGTTCGGATCCTTCTACGACTCGACGCTCGATCGGCTGAGCGAGATCGTGGTCTTCCTCGGTCTGCTGTCGCTGTACAACCAATACGGTCGGGAGTTGGCCGACGTCTGGATGGTCTATGTGATCGCTCTCGCGATGGGCGGATCCCTGATGGTCAGCTATACCCGGGCAAGGGCCGAGGCTCTGGGGCTCGACTGCTCCGTGGGCTTCATGCAGCGCGCCGAGAGAGTTCTGCTGCTGGGTGCGGGTAGCCTGTTCTTCGGGCTGATGTGGCAGGGGCTGGTGCTCAGACTGATCCTGATCCTGCTCGCGATCACCACGGTGCTCACCGCCATCCAGCGAATCGTCTGGGTGTACCGACGGGCGTCGGGCGTTCCGCTCGATCCCGATCCAAGCGTCATCCGCAAAGAGAGGGAGAGCTTCAAGTGAGCGAACGACCCCAGGTCCGACCTGCGGACGGGAGACTCGGCGTTCTGCTGCCCGGGTTCGGGGCCGTCGCGACCACGTTCGTGGCGGGGGTCGAGTCCGCCCGTCGCGGAACCGCTCAGCCCATCGGCTCCCTCACCCAGCTGAACACGATTCGTCTGGGAAAGCGGACCGAGGCTCGCAGTCCCCTGATCAGAGACTTCCTTCCCCTGGCGGGGCTGGAGGATCTGGTCTTCGGAGCGTGGGATCCGATCCCGGACGACGGATACGAGAGCGCAGTGAACGCTGGCGTTCTCGATCGGGCGGATCTCGATCCCATCCGGGGATTTCTGGAGGGTATCGAGCCCATGCCTGCGGTGTTCGACCGCGAGTACGTCCGGCGTCTCGACGGACCGAACGTGAAGGAGGGCAAGAACAAGAGGGAGCTGGCCGAGCAGCTTCGACGTGACATCCAGCGCTTCAAGAAGGAGCAGGGCTGCGATCGGACGGTCATGATCTGGTGCGGCTCGACGGAGATCTTTCTCCGCCCGGGTCCCGCTCATCAGACTCTAGAGGCCTTCGAGGCCGCCATGGAGGCGAACGACCCGGCGATCGCGCCGAGCATGATATACGCCTATGCGGCGATCATGGAGGGCGTGCCATACGCGAACGGGGCTCCCAATCTCTCGGCCGACATCCCAGCGCTGGAAAAGGCCGCTGTCGACGGCGGAGTTCCGATCGGGGGAAAGGACTTCAAGACCGGTCAGACCCTGATGAAGACCATTTTGGCGCCGGGGTTGAAAGCGAGGATGCTGGGGATTGAGGGATGGTTCTCGACCAACATCCTCGGCAACCGGGACGGAGCGGTGCTCGATGATCCCGACTCCTTCAAGACGAAGGAGGAGTCGAAGCTGGGGGTCCTGGAGCACCTCCTCCAGCCCAAGATGTATCCCGAGCTATACGGAAACCTGTATCACAAGGTTCGGATCAACTACTACCCGCCGAGGGGGGACAACAAGGAAGGATGGGACAACATCGACATCGTCGGATGGATGGGGTATCCGATGCAGATCAAGGTGGACTTCCTCTGCCGTGACTCGATCCTGGCGGCACCCATCGTGCTCGACCTCGCACTCTTCCTGGATCTGGCTTCCCGAGCGGGAATGTCCGGAATCCAGGAGTGGTTGTCGTTCTACTTCAAGAGCCCACAAACCGCACCCGGCCTCTATCCCGAGCACGACCTGTTCATCCAGCACAAGAAGCTCAAGAACACGCTCAGGTGGCTCGGGGGCGAGGAGCCGCTCACCCATCTCGGACTCGATTACTACGGGCAGGAATGACCCGAGCACCCGCTGCTGATCCGTACGCTGCGCTCGTTTCTCCGCGTGGCTGCGTCGCGTGAGTGGGCAGGGGCTGTTTCTCGTTCTCGAGGGAGTGGAAGGCGCCGGCAAGTCGACGCAGGCACGTCTGCTCTCGCAGTGGCTGAACGAAGCAGGAGTGCCCCACCACCTCGCGCGTGAGCCCGGCGGAACTCCCGTCGGAGAGGCCATTCGCGAAGTGCTGCTCGAGTCTCGCCACCTCGAGATCGTTCCCGAGGCGGAGCTCCTGCTCATGCTCGCAGCCCGCTCGGCCTTCGTGCGGCAGGTCGTGAATCCTGCCCTCGCTCGCGGCGAGGTCATGATCTCGGACCGCTTCGAGCTGTCTACGTTCGCCTATCAGGGAATCGCGCGGGGCCTGGGTCTCTCGAGGACTCGCGAGCTGAACGAGTTCGCTACTGGGGGGGTCCATCCGGACCTGACGCTGGTCTTCGACGTCTCGATCGAGGTCGGGCGTTCCCGTCAGTCCAGCGAGGGCAGGCGAAAGGACCGAATCGAGGAGGAGAACGACGCGTTCTTCGAGTCTGTTCGGCAGGCCTACCTGACTCTGGCGCGTGAGGACCCGGCGGTTCAACTGGTTGACGCCACGGGGTCGGAAACAGAAGTTCACGGGATCGTCCGAAGGCTGCTGAAGTCGAGCTTTCCGGAACCGTTCGAGCGCGCTCGGGGTTCAGAACCAAGTCCCTGACGCGTCTGTTCGAGCCCCCGACCGTGTGAAGAGGGAATGGAGCCCAGACCCACCCCTATCGGCCCCGGCATCGTGCTGCTCCTGGCACTCGTCATCGGTGGGTGGTTCCTGCAGCAGGGCCTCGCGCAGGATCAGACCAGCCTCCTGAACGCCCGGGTCTTCGACGAAGTCGTCGACTACATCGCGGAGCGCTATGTGGACGAGGTCGATCGCGACGAGCTCTATGACCACGCGATCGAGGGCATCTTCGAGCGGCTCGGGGATCCCAACACGTCGCTCCTGAACACCAGCGCATACGAGGACTTCAGGATCCAGACGGAAGGCGACTATGGTGGGGTAGGGCTCGAAATCGTGGACCGCGACGAGTATATCACGGTCGTGAGTCCGCTTCCCGGCACGCCCGGCTTCCGAGCGGGCATTCGCGCGGGGGACCGGATCGTGGGTGTCGCCGGTGAGTCGACGCAGGGGTGGTCCGCGCAGCAAGCCGTGCAGGTGCTGCGAGGAACCCCGGGAAGCTCGGTCGAGGTCACCATCGATCGGCTGGGTGTGGCGGCCCCGATCACGTTCACGTTGGAGCGACAGCGTATCTTGCTCCGATCCGTGCCTTTCTCGCTTCTCCTCGAAGAGTCCGTCGCCTACGTGCCCCTGAGGTTGTTCAGCGAGACGTCCACCCGGGAAGTCCGAGCCGCGATCGACTCGCTCCAGGATAGAGGTGCCCTCTCGATCGTGCTCGATCTCCGCGGGAACCCCGGCGGAGTCCTCGATCAGGGCGTGGGAATCGCCGACCTGTTCTTGGAGCGCGGGGCGGGCGTGGTCGAGACTCGGGGCGACG
>JAHEKL010000110.1 GCA_024638345.1 Gammaproteobacteria bacterium
CGTCGTGGCCTTGGACAAGACCGGTACGCTGACCGAAGGAAATCCACATGTGAGCCGAGTCGTCTCGCTCGACGGCGTAGGTGAGGAGCGGATCCTGAGGTATGCGGCAGCGGCGGAGACACGCAGCGAGCACCCCATCGCTCGGGCGATTCTCGAGGCGGCAGGGTCGTCTGAGATCGCGCGGCCCGAGGTCATCGAGCTGACCGCACTTCCCGGAAGGGGAGCTGAAGCCGACGTGGATGGAGAGACCGTCGTGTTGGGGAGCCCACGTCTATTCCGGGAGAGGAATCTGCTGGACGGCGAGGGCGAAGCCTCGATCGCCGAACTCGAAGTGGAGGGCTCGACGCTCGTACTCGTCGCCTGGGGTGAGCGTTCGCAGACGCCCCGGCTCCGTGGCGCGGTTGTGCTCAGCGATCGGGTCCGACCGGGGCTCGCCAAGCTCGTTCCCGAGCTCAGGCGGCATGGGGTCGAGCGTGTCGTGGTGATGAGCGGCGACCGCACTCCTGCGGTCGAGTCGGCGGTTCGGTCGGTCGGCACGCGGGAATCGGGATTCGACGAATGGAGGGGCGAGCTGCTCCCAGAGGAGAAGGTCGACTGGATTCGGGAGTTGAGGGCCCGGTACGGCCCCATCCTGATGGTGGGAGACGGCGTGAACGACGCTCCCGCCCTGGCGGCCGCGGACGTTGGAATGGCGATGGCGGCGCGTGGAACGGCCGTCGCGCTCGACACGGCGGACGTCGCCCTGATGGAGGACGAGCTGGCCAGAATCCCGGAGGCGTTCAAGCTTGGGAAGAAGGCGGCGCGTATCATTCGCGCGAACATCGTGTTCGCGCTCGCCGTCAAGCTGGTCTTCGTCGCACTGGGGGGACTGGGGTTGGCAACTCTCTGGATGGCCGTCGTGGCCGACATGGGCTCCAGCCTGGCCGTGATCCTGAACGGCTTGAGAGCGCTCAAAGCTTGAGGCGGCAGCTCGTCCTCTTCGGGCTTTGGGGCCTCTGGCTGGGCTCGCCGCCTCCCATCTGGGGCTTCGCTCCGCAGCAGACGCCCGCCCCACCGACCACCGCCCCCTCCATTCCCGACGGCGAGGTCCCGCCTGCCGGTTGGGTCCGCCTGACTGTAGATCCGTCCTCTCCACCGTTCCCCTCCGGGCTGGAAGGTGTCGTCTCCGAGCGCGAGGGGGTCATTGCGCGGGTCGTGACCCTGCTCGGCGACGCCGCGCCTGCGGATACGACGATCGAGCTGCGCCTCTACGGCTCCGCGGAGTCGAAGGCACTTGCGACACAGAACGATGCTTGGGCTCATCTCGACCCGCTGGACCAGACGCTGCACGTCGTCATGGACCGAGAGATCAGAGGGGATCACATGGGACTCGAGGCGTCCGCCCTCTTTCGGCGTGCGCTTGGCCCACCGAGCATCGACATCCTCGAGACCGGTGTCGCGGCGTTCCATTCGACGAACTGGGGAAGAAGGGGTCTCGAGTACTGGGCCGCCCGATTACATCGGGCGGGATTGATCCCTCCGATCGCGACGATCCTGAGCGACGGGTGGAGCGCGGACGAGTCCCCCTTCATCGTGGAGCCCACCGCGGGTGTCCTGGTGGCCCACCTACTCGATCGCTGGTCTCGAACCGGCTTCGTGGACCGCTACTCGTGGTGGCAACCGGATGCGGACGAGATCGCCGCGCTGGAGACCGGCTGGGACTACCATCTGGATCAAGTGCTGCGGCGTCACCAAGGGGAGATCGAGAGGGACCTGACTGCGGCACGATCCCGCCGCTCCACGAGTCTGCCACAGTTGCGGGGAGTGAATTACGCGCACGAAGGATACCGGACGTACGACGGGTATCTCTCACAGCGCTCCGAGGAGTCCCTGGCACGTCTGGCCGAGCTCGGAGCGAACGCGGTAGCGGTGCTGCCTTATGCATTCATGTCCGATCCAGGAACACCCGAGCCCCTGACTCCACCCACCCGTGCGGGATCGGAGACGGATGAAGCCGTGATCCAGGCCGTGCTGGCGGCCGATCGTCAGGGTTTCACCGTGCTTCTCAAGCCGCACATCTGGCTCAGGAGGAGCTGGCCGGGCGAGATCGAGATGCGGAACGGTCGGGATTGGGACCGCTTCTTCTCGCACTACGAGCGTTGGATCCTCCACTACGCGATCCTCGCCGAGATCCACCAGGTCCCCGTGCTCTCGATCGGGACCGAGCTGACGAGCGCGACCCTGCGTCAGGAGGAGCGATGGGAGCGCTTGGCCAGAAAGGTCCGAGGCATCTATTCCGGTGCCCTCGTCTACGCGGCCAATTGGGGAGAAGAGTTCGAGAGTCTGACCTTCTGGGAGGTCTTTGACTACCTGGGGATCGACGCCTACTATCCTCTCAGCGACGATCCGGACGCCTCCGATCAAGAGCTTCGCCAAGGCGCCGACGCCATGCTGGACCGGATCGCGAGCGTTCAGCGTCGGTATGGGAAGCCGGTCCTCTTCACCGAAATCGGATTCGCGAGCGCCCGGGGCGCCTGGGTGCGGCCGTGGGAGGGAAACCGGATTTCGGAGGCCAGCGGCGTGGATCAGCTCAGGAGTTACCGAGCGGTGATCTCCGCAATGGAAGGCCGTCGGTGGATCGGCGGGGTATTCTGGTGGGAGTGGCCATCCGATCTCGGTCGGGCGATTCGCGACCCGCGGGGATTCATGCCGACTGGAAAGCCCGCGGAGACGTTGCTGAAGGATTGGTTCTCAGGCCTCACCCCGGTGGCGGCCTTCTGATTCGATGGACGAACGTGTTCCCCGAGGAATGGAGCATCATCCATGATTGGTTCATGCGACCCCGAGCGCGAAGGGCGTACGGCGAAAGCACGCCTCGTGGCTTTGACGCTTTCCCTGTTTCTGGTCTCGGCTTGCTCCTCGGCCGATGAAGCCGGAGACGCCGCCACGGGAGGGGCCCTGGGCGCAGGCGTCCAGGCGCTGGTGGGAGCCACCATCATCGACGGTAGCGGATCCGCACCCGTGGAGGACGGTGTCTTGCTGGTCCGGGACGGCGTGCTGGAGGCCGTGGGAAGCTCGGCACAGGTCGCGGTTCCGGACGGAGCCGATGTGGTGGAGCTCGACGGACGTTGGGTGGTTCCGGGGTTCATCAACGCGCACGGACACGTGACGGGTGATCGTGCTACGGCGCTCGCCCAGCTCGAGCAGTATGCGTACTACGGGATTACGACGGTGGTCAGCCTCGGGGAGGAGTTCGAGGTCGGCCAGCTCCGCGACGAGCAGTCGACTCCGAGCCTCCAGCGGTCACGGGTCTACGTGTCGGGGCCGGTCATCAACCCGGCCACGCCAGAGGAGGCCCGCTCGGAGGTCGCGATGCTGGCGGACAGGAACGTGGATTGGGTGAAGATCCGGGTGGACGACGGCTTGGACACGCGTCCCAAGATGGGTCCCGACGTGTATGGCGCGGTGATCGACGCAGCCGAGGAGCACGGGCTCAGGGTCGCGATTCACGTCGTCGATCTGGAGGACGCGATCGGCGTGGTCGAGGCGGGTGGAAGCCTCGTGGCTCACAGCGTTCGCGACCAACCCGTGGACGAGGCGCTGGCCGACGCCATGCTCGAAGCGGATGTCTGTCTCGTGCCCACGCTCACCCGTGAGTTGTCCACGTACACGTTCGCGGAGCGTCCGGAATTCTTCGATGATCCGTTCTTCCTCGAGAGAGCCGCACCCGAGAGCCTAGAGCCCTTCATGGCGGCGGACTTCCGGGCCAGTCAGCAGTCTGAGGCGGCCGAGTTCTGGAAGAGCGCCCTACCGCTCGCGATGGAGAACATGAAGCGCTTGCACGAGGCGGGCGTGGGCGTCGCAATGGGAACCGATACGGGGCCTTTCGGGCGATTCCAGGGATACTTCGAGCACCTCGAGATGGCGATGATGGCCGACGGCGGTCTGACCCCGGCCGACGTGATCGAGGCCTCCACGGGCGCCGCCGCCCGCTGCACGGGTCTCGCGGGCACGGTGGGTACGCTGCAACCTGGGGCCTACGCCGATCTGGTCGTGCTGAACTCGAATCCGCTGTCGGATGTCACGAACACCCGCGACATCCACAGCGTATGGATCGCGGGGAATCAGATTCGCTGAGCCCGAGCCGTGGGGCCCAGGTCGAGACTGCGGATACGTCCACGTTTCGCACTCAAGGCACCGCCGCGATGCAGGCGATCTCCATTTGGCCGTTGGCGGGCACGGCCTCGACGGCAATCGCGGTGCGGGCGGGAGGCTCGGAGTCGAAGTACTGGACGTAGGTCTCGTTGATCTCCTGATACTGACCGATATCGGTCATGAACACCGTGCACTGTACCACGTCGGTCATCGACATACCCGCCGCCTCCAACCGGTCCTGAATTCCGTCCAAGGCGTTCCGGGTGGCCTCGGAGATGTCCCCCGTCTCGGATCGGCCCACGACTCCTGACAGGAAGAGCAGGTTGCCGGTCCGAATCCCGGCGGAGAATACGGGCGACCCTCCACCCGGCAGCTCCACCACCCCTCGGCGCGGACCGGATTCGGTCACCTGGCGCTGCGCACAGCCGGACGCGAACACGCCGACGAGGACGGCCGCGCCGCAGAACAGACGGAGGCGCATCGACCGCCCCTATTCAGTCAGATCCACGAACAACAGGCGATTCTCGTTGAATAGCGGGACGAGCACCCGATTCCTCGTGGGATCGTACCCGAGGTCGCCCGGTGCATCGACTCCGTCGATCAGAGTGTTGACGTTTCCGCTCGCGTCGATGTAGTAGACGGCCGAATCCGCGGAGGACGAGTAGGCGAATCCACCGCCGGTCACGAAGACCACACCCTCGAATACCTGCCCCGGCGTCGATAGGATGGTGGTCTGATCGCCGGTCGGCGTGAACCTCAGCAGGTCTCCTCCCGCCGTCGTTACGAAGATCCCCCGAGAACCTACGGCGATCCCGGTCGGATGATTCAGACTGGGGTCCCGGGCCAGCGTGGCGCCCCGCTGACCCTCCCGAAACGTCAGGCGGTAGACCGCGTCGGTGCTCGAGGGGACCGCCTGCCCGTCGGTCAGACGCAAGCCGCTGTCCGTGATGAAGAGCGAGCCTTCGGGCCCGACATCGATCCCGGTCAGCGAGGTCACGTCATCCAGGCACCGGGTCTCGAAAACCTCTCCACTTTCACGATCCGCGATGCGAACGCAATCGATGTCCACGATGAACAGCGTATCTCCCCGGATCGCCATGCCCTTGGGGGCGTGCAGCCGATTCGTTGAGCCCACGTTCGGTATCCACTGCTGCGAGAGCACCTCGCCGTCCGGCGAGATGCGCGAGACGAAGCCGTTCTCGTCCTCTTCGAGGGGGTCTCCACTCACGTTGGACACGAGGTATACGTCCGAAGTCTGGTCGTATATGATTGCGCGGGGTCCTTGGAGACCCGCGTCGGCCACCTCGACGGCGGCCACGGGACCCTCATCGGACGAGCCGCCCTCGCCACAGCCCGTCGCAACGACGAGGACTGCCACGGGGATCTGGACACGGACACGGAGAAACGGCTTGAGAAGGCTCATCTTCGTAGGATCGGAAGTGAACGTGTCACACGAGCTACGGCTCGGCGGCTCGACCGCGGCGGGTGCCGCCGGGTAGGTTCGTGAGGAAGGCGTGCTCGGAATCTCCGATATCCGTTCACGGGACGCAACGTCATATTCTGGGTTCACTCGCTTCTTGGGTTCACTCGCCATGACCACCGTTCAAGGAGTCGCGGATTTGCGATCCATCTTCTGGCTGATCCTTGTCGCGCTTCTACCCCGAGTCGCCCTAGCCCAGGACCGCGGACCTTCCGGGCCGGAGCCCGACGTTCCCTCGGTCGTGTTGGATACGATCTCGACCGATGACGAAGAAGACGACGACGATAACGGGATGCGTCCGTATGCGGAGGTGATTCCCGAGACCGCCGAATCCGACGATGGGGTGTTCACCGTCCATCGCGTGGACGAGGACTACTTCTTCGAGATCCCCCTCGGCCTCCTGGGTCACGAGTTCCTCCTTCAGACCCGGATCACCAAGACGCCCGCGGGAGTGGGCTTCGGTGGCCAGCGGGAGTCCATGGTCGTCGTTCGCTGGGAGAGGAGGACCGAACGGCTTCTCCTGCGGCTGGTCGGACACCAGAACGTGGCTCCGGACACGCTGCCCATCTTCGAAGCGGTCCGGAACTCCAACTTCGAGCCGATCCTCTATTCGTTCGACATCGAGACGATGCCGGCCGACTCCGGGACGGTCGTCGTCGACGTCTCCGACTTCTTCACGACGGACACCCCGGTGCTCGGCATCCGGGAAGACCGGCGCGAAGAGTACGGAATCCGGGCGCTGATCCGCGATCGTACCTTCGTCGAGTCGATGCGGAGCTTCCCGGAGAACATCGAGGTTCGACGCACGGTGACGTTCGCCGCAAACGACACGCCGTCGCAGGACGTTGGCGGCGCCCTGTCGATGGAGCTCGGTCACTCCCTGCTACTCCTCCCGTCGGATCCGATGACGCCACGGATCTGGGACGAGCGGGTCGGCTACTTCTCCGTCCGACAGAACGATTTCGGCGCCGATGAGCAGCGTCTGGTACAGAGGAGGTTCATTCGTCGATGGCGCCTCGAGCCTTCCGACGAAGAGGCGTATCTGCGCGGCGAGCGGGTCGAGCCAGTCCGACCCATCGTCTTCTACATCGACCGGGCGACCCCGGCCCGGTGGCGCCCCTATCTCCGTCAGGGGGTCGAGGACTGGAACTCTGCGTTCGAGCAGGCCGGCTTCCTCAACGCGATCGTCGCTCTAGATCCCCCATCTGCAGGGGAGGATCCGGAATTCGACCCCGCCGACGCGCGCTACTCCATGATTCGATACATCGCCTCCGGAGTCGAGAACGCCAGTGGGCCCAGCTTCTATGATCCGCGCACCGGAGAGATTCTGGGCAGTCACATCCAATGGCATCACAACGCACTCAACCTCGTCCGGAAATGGTTCTTCGTACAGACGGCCGCCGCGAACCCCGCGGCGCGGGGCGTGGAATTCGACGACGAGGTGATGGGCCAACTGCTTCGATTCGTGGCTGCCCACGAGGTGGGGCACACGCTCGGGCTGCCTCACAACATGAAGGGCCACTCGGCGGTGCCGATCGATTCGCTCCGGACCCGCTGGGTGTGCGAGAACGGGACCTCGATGTCCGTCATGGACTACGCGCGCTTCAACTACGTCGCGCAGCCCGGAGACGATACCTGCTTCACTCCTCGAATCGGGCCGTACGACCGGTGGGCCGTCGAATGGGGGTATCGGTGGTTCCCGAAGTCCACCGACGGCGAGGAAATACGGGAAACGCTGCGAGGCTGGATCGTGGAGCGCGCAGACGATCCTCGCTTTCGGTTCGGGGATCCGAGCGGGATGGACCCCGGCTCGACTTCGGAAGCGCTGGGGGACGATCCCGTCCTGGCCTCCGACCTGGGCGTCGCGAACCTGAAGCGAATCCTGCCGAAGCTCAGGGAGTGGACGTTCGAGGAGGGAGAGCGCTACGACCAACTGGAGGAGATGTACGGTGAGCTGATCGACCAATGGGGTCAGTACGTGCGGCACGTCAGCCTGCTGGTTGGTGGGGTGGACTGGACGAGGAGGGCTCAGGGCCAGGACGGACTGCCGTATACACCCGTCGAGCGGTACCGGCAGAAGTCCGCCATGGACTACCTGGACCGACAGGTCTTCCAGACTCCCGACTGGATGATCGACCCCGATGTCCTCTTCCGGATCGAGGCCACGGGCATTCAGGACCGGATCCGATCGCTCCAGATGGATGGACTCGGTCGCGTGCTTTCCGTCAGCCGCATGAAGCGCCTGATCGAGCAGGAAGCGCTCGCCGGATCCGACGCCTACGGCCTGCAGGAGATGCTCGGTGACCTCCGGGCGTCCGTCTGGTCCGAGCTCATGGAGGGCTCGCCCGTCGGGCCGTTCAGGCGGGATCTCCAGCGGGGATACCTGGACCACGTCTCCACCCTCCTCGAGATCGAGGAGGCCCGCTCGACCGATATCGTGCCCCTGCTGCGGGGCGAGCTGACAGCGGTCGTCGACGCTGCCCGGGCTCTGCTGGTAAGAACAGACGATACGATCACGCGGCTACACCTGGAGGACGTGATCGCCCGGGCCCAGGAGATCCTGGACCCGTCCGACTAGGGGCGGGGCTTCCGCGAGATCTGTCGCGACCGAGTGGCGTCCGCAGCGATCGAGACGCGCACGTCCGGACTCAAGTTCGTGCGTCTTCG
>JAHEKL010000003.1 GCA_024638345.1 Gammaproteobacteria bacterium
AAACCGATGAAGTCCTCCGGCGACAGCCCGTCTCCTGCGAAGACCAGCCGAGTGCCGTACCACAGGATCACCACGGTCCCCAAGGCCCCGACCATCTCCGTGACCGGGTTCGCGAGGGCCCGATAGCGCTCAGTCCGTACGAAGCTCTTGAAGTAGGCCCAGGTCAGACCGTGGAAGCGTCTACGCTCGTGTCCTTCGGCCGCCGAAGCCTTGACCAACCGAATCCCCGAGAGCGTCTCCTGTAGGTGACTGTTCACCTCGCCCGCGAGGTCGAGAACCCTTCGGTCTCCCCGCCGGACACGCTTCAGCAAGGGGCCCCAGATCGCGAACATCCCGGGCAGCACGATGACCGCCGCCACGGTCAGCTGCCACGAAATGAGGAGCATGAGGCTGAGCGTGGCCATCAGTTCGAATCCCGACGAGAGGATCTTCGCGAGCTCCTTCGTGACCAAGGTGCGCAGCTGCTCGACGTCGTGAGTGAGCCGCGACACGATCTGTCCGACGCGCGTGCGACCGAAGAAGACCAGATCCAGCTCCACGAGGTGGTCGTAGACCTGATCCCGCAGGTCTCGCGTCACGGACTGCTCGATCCATGCAACGAGGTAGATGCGCGCGAAGTCGAAGAGGTTTTTGACGAAGAAGATCACGAGGATGAAGACGATGATCCCCTGGATGGCTTCTTCCCTCGGAGCGGTCAGATCCACGAAGCGACCCAGCGTGCCGTCCAGAAGTCGATCGACCAGGGCCGTTTCCGTAGAACCGTTGGCCGCGGCTCCTTCGACACCCGCAAACAGGGCGCGGAGGAACGGAATGAGCAGGGCGAGGGAAAACGCGTCGAGCCCCGCGAAGATGGAGGTCGCCACCACCGCGAGAGCGAACGCCCCCAGGTAGGGCCTGAGGAAGGACAGGATCCGGAGGTACAGGCTCACCGATTACGCGGCCGCAGGGTCGCCACCGGAACGATCATCTCCTCGGGGGACACACCTCCGTGCAAGAAGGCACCACGGTAGCGCTTCTGATACTCGCGCAGCTTGGTCGGATAGACCAGGAAGAAGTCCTCCAAAGCGAATACGTAGTTGGTCCCGATCCGACTCGCGGGAAGCCGCAGGTCGGCCGGATCCGATGCGGAGAATACGGTCGACGGGTCCTCCGCTCTGAGCTCCTGACCGAACTTGTAGCGGAGATTGGACGTCGCGTCTCGCCTCGCGAATACCGTGGATGGTCGATTGCAGTGGATGGAACCGTGATCGGTGGTGAGCACGACCTTCATTCCCTTCGAGGCGACCTCCCGAAGGAGCTGGAAGAGCATTGACCGCTCGAACCACGAGCGAGTGAGGTTTCTCAACGAAACCTCGTCTCGCGCGATCTCCATGAACACGGGTGATTCGCTTCTGGAATGGATCAGGAGATCCATGAAGCTGAAGACGAGAGCCACGACCCCACCGGGTTTCTTGACCGCCGAGTTCACGCGGGCCCGAACACGGTCCGCGTCACTCTCGGAGAAGATCTTCTCGTAGTAGACGGAGACATCCTTCCCCGTCAGTCTTCGCAATTGCCTACGAAGCAGGGTGTCCTCGAAGTCGTTCATGCTCCCTTCCTCCTCGATGCCGCTCCACCAACCGGGCCTGTCTGTCGCGATCTGATCGGGAAAGTGGCCGGAGAAGATCGCATTCCTCGAGTAGGGGGTGGCCGTCGGAAGGATCGAGTAGTGAAAGTCCTCGTCGATTTCGAAGAATGGAGCGAGGAGCGGAGCCATCACCGTCCACTGGTCGAATCGCATACAGTCGAGGATTAGCAGGAACACAGGCTCTTCGCCGACTAGCGGAAGCAGGAATCGCTCGACCACGTCGGTCGAGAGCGTGGGTGGCTCCTCCCGCCCCCGCATCCACTGCGGGTACACTCTCTGCACGAAGGTCCCGAAATCTCGTCTGAGCTCCTCGAACAGGGAGTTCACGGAGTCCAGGAGCCCGGTCTCACGGGCGGCTTCCAGCCGCACGTGCCAATCGACCAGCTCACGGAACAGGTCCGCGAACTCGACGGCCGACGCGGCCTCTTCACGTTTCATTCCCAACGTGCGAAAGCGAGACGCGAAATCCTGTGCCACTTGCTGCTGCCGAATGGAGGACCCCTCGAGGATTCGGGTCACCACCGAGAGCACCTGTCTAGGGCTCGCCGGCTTCACGAGATACTCGTCCACGCGACGACCGATCGCCTCGGTCATCGTGCGGTCCTCTTCTGATTTGGTGATCATGACCACGCGGGCGTGCGGCTCCTCTCGCCGCAGGATCTCGAGCACTTCGAGGCCTCTACGCCCTGGCATTTGTTCGTCCAGAAGCACCAGGTCGTAAGGTTCCTTCCTGAGGAGGGTCAGCGCGTCGTCCCCGTTGGATATCGCATCGACGTGGTAGCCTCGATGCTGCAGGAAGAGGCAATGTGGACGCAGCAGATCGATCTCGTCGTCCACCCAGAGGATGCGCTTGGCTCCCCGAAGCCCGGTGCTCATTCCATGCTGATCGTGTAGGGGAACCACGCGGCTACAGGGGAACCGTTCTGCCTGGCTGGCTCGAACACCCACTGGGCGGCCTCGCCGAGAAGCTGCTGGTTGAATCCCTGATCGGGAGTCGGAGGCTGCAGTCTAGTCGAGTCCGCGACCACCCGGCCCTGCTCGTTCACGAAGACCCAGACTTCGATCTCCCTCCCCCTCAGGCCCTCGTTGGTCGGAGGAATGATGATTCCCCGTGGGGAGGGGGGAATGACTCGTGTGGTACCCTGGCGAGAGGTTCCGGCGTTACCGGCCCCGGTGGCTCCTGGGATTCCCGCGTCTGGATTGTCTCCAGGGTCGCGACCCGAAGAAGCGCCCACGCCCGAGAGCTCCGGCAGGTCGAGCGAGACGTTCGTGGCCGGCTCGGCAGTGCTCAGCTCTGGAACGGCCAGGTCGACGTCTACGATCGGGAGCGCGGGTCGCCGAATGGGCGTCGGAGGTGCCGAAGAGAGCGCCAGGACCTCCATGTCGCCGCCCGCGGCGCGGAAGTCACCCTGATCCGGTCCCGCGGCCGCTGAAGACGACAAGGGGATCGACCCTCGAGGCCCGAGGAGGAACACGACCAAGTGGACCGCGAGGGAGGCGACGAACGCCAGACGCCATACGCGCCGCTCCCGAGCCCGCCGAGCGCGCACGTCCTCGTGCCGGTTCTGTACCGTTCGGTCGGGCTCCAGGATCATTCGCGAGCCGTGTTCCAGTTCGGAAGATGGCCGACTTGCCTCGTATCTCGCTGCAGCCGGACTCGACGATGGATTACCGGGACTTCTACGACACGGACGGGGCCGGAGGTCCCCGAGCCCCGGGTCCGGTCGTCCGCGGACCCTGCAAACCCCCGCGGCCGAAACTATCCTCGAGGCGCAGTGTCCGCTTGCGTGGCGCCGGACGCTCACCCAACTTCGACCACCGCTTCGGAGCGCGAAAGGCGGACCTGTCGACTCCTTCTACGGCTGCCGCCGGGCACCATCGGCGCCCCAGGCGATTGCTCATAGGGCCCGTGATGCGCCCGCCAACCCCATCCTCGCACGAAGCCCGACACGAGACGGAAGTCGCGCCCGGCTTGCCACATTCCGCCGAGGAATCGCCGAGCTCGAGGGCACGTGCGTACTACGAGCTCACCAAGCCGGGTATCGCGCTGTTCGCGATGATGACGGCTGGAGTGGCCTACTACGTCGCCTCCGGTGGGAGCGCAGACATCGTCCGCGTGTCCCATACCCTGCTCGGAACCGCCCTCGCGACCGCTGGTGCGCTCGCCCTCAATCAATACCTGGAGCGCGACCTGGACGCTCTCATGGAGCGCACCCGAAGGCGCCCTCTGCCCTCCGGCCGTCTGAGACCTCGAGACGCGCTTCTCTTCGGCCTGCTCCTGGTCGTGGGAGGAGTCGTCCACCTCTGGGCGACCGTCGGCGTGCTCCCTGCCGTCCTGACCTTCGGCTCAGCCGCAGCGTACAACCTGGTGTACACCCCACTCAAGTCTCGGTCCCATACCGCGACCTTCGCCGGCGCCGTTCCAGGCGCGATGCCGGCCCTGATCGGATGGAGCGCCGCTTCGGATGGAATCCAGCTGGGGGCCGTAGCCCTGTTCGGGATTGCATTCCTCTGGCAAATCCCTCACGTGCTCTCGCTAGCGTGGCTGCTACGCGAGGATTATGCCCGGGCGGGATTCGTACTTTCTCCCCCCGCCGACTCCGAGGGCAAGATGATCGGACGCCTGATGATCGTCTATTCGTCGGCGCTCATCGCGGTCAGCCTGACACCCACCGCACTAGGGTTGACGGGACCGATCTACCTTCTCGGCGCGTTTCTTCTGGGGGTCGCCTTCTTCTGGAGGTGCGTCGGTGCGTGGCGTGGGATGAGCCGGCAGGCTGTTCGCGCCGTGTTCCTCGGGTCGCTCGCCTACCAGCCGATTCTTCTCGGCCTCATGATCGTCGACACCGTCAGACCCTGAGAGGCGCCCCCGTCAGGGTGGCCGGGCTCGTGCCCCTCCAGTGATCGCGCCAGCGGTCGTATTGCACCGCGACGATCCCACCCCGTTCCAACACGTCGAGGCCCTCCGGATTACGATAGGGGACCCGGTAATAGAAGTGACTCACGTTGGCCTGGATCATGAGCTTCGCGCACATCACGCAGGGGGAGGCGGTTGCGAACACCACCTTGTCGGTCATCGCTCCGGGCGCCTTGACGAGCGCGTTCATCTCGGAGTGGATGCACCCACACGCTCCGGGTGTCGAGGAGTCGCACTCGTTGGGGAAGCGACGTGCGTTCCCATTGTAGCCGATCGCGACGACGTTCTGTAGCGTCGGGTCGGCGACGACCGTTCCTACCGATAGGCGCCGGCAGGTGCTTCGCTTCGCGAGCTCCTCGGCCATCCGCATGTAGACCTCGAAGAGCGGCGGTCGTCCCGGACGATAGGATCTGACCTCGGCGTCGGTCTTCGCCTCGGCGAGGTTCATCGGGTGAGTGTTTTCGGGGACTAGATCCTTGAAGATGGTTGGCACGCGCGGCGATCCCCGAGTCAGCGTTCTTGCGAAGCCACGGATTTCTGAACCTTCTTCCTGGTAGTAGCGTCCAGCTCTCGCTTTCGAAGCCGCAGGGCGTCCGGAGTCACCTCGATCAACTCGTCCTCCTCGATGAACTCGAGGGCCAGCTCCAGCGTCAGCTCGCGCGGAGGCTCCAACCGTACGTTCTCGTCCGCGCCCGCGGCCCGCATGTTCGTCAGCTTCTTTCCCTTACAGACGTTCACGTCCAGGTCTCCCGGGCGTACATGCTCGCCGACGATCATGCCCCGGTAGACCGACACCCCGGGCGCGATGAACATGGTCGCCCGCTCCTGCAGATTGAAAAGCGCGTACGCCACCGACTCCCCGGCGCGGTCCGCGACGAGCACCCCTCTCCGACGACCCGCGATCGGCCCGGCCCACGCCCCGTACTCCATGAAGTGGTGATTCAGTGTGCCCTCCCCGCGCGTGTCCGTCAGGAACTCGGATCGATAGCCGAACAGACCCCTCGCCGGTATCCGGAAGCGGAGCCGAGTCGATCCGGTTGCGGTTGGTTTGATCTCGAGCACGTCGCCTCGCCTCGGTCCCATCTTTTCCATGACGATCCCGACCATGTCCTGGGGCACGTCGACGATCGCCTCCTCGTACGGCTCCAGCCGTCGGCCCTCCGGGTCCACGCGGGTGATCACGCGCGGCCTCGAGACCTGGAACTCATAGCCCTCTCGCCGCATCGTCTCCATCAGGATGGAGAGATGGAGCTCTCCCCTTCCCGACACCTGGAAGGTGTCGGTCTCTTCGGTGTCCGTCACCCTGAGCGCGACGTTCCGCTCCAACTCCCGGATCAGCCGCTCCCTCAGCTGTCGGGTCGTCACGAACTTCCCCGCCCGGCCCGAGAACGGAGAGTCGTTGACCCTGAAGTCGACCGAGAGCGTGGGCTCCTCGACCTGGATGCCCCTGAGCCTCTCGGGCGAATCCGGATGGGTCAGGGTCTTGCCTACTTCGACGCCCTCGAGTCCGGCGAGCGCGACGATGTCCCCGGCCTCCGCGCTCGAAACCTCGATTCGTTTCAGTCCCTCGAAGGAGAACAACTTCATGACTCGCGCCCGTTCGATCTCGTCTTCGGCCACCGCGCCCGGAGGACCGAACGGCAGCAGAGCGATCTCCTCGCCGACTCGGACACGCCCCCTCTCGATCCTTCCGATAGCGATACGGCCCACGTACGGCGAATGGTCGAGCGTCGAGACCAACATCTGGAACGGGCCGTCGGCATTGGCCGCCGGGGCGGGCACATGCGAGAGGATGGCCTCGAAGAGGGGTTCCAGATTCCCGTCGCGGACCGCGAGGGTCGTCGAGGCCCAACCCTCCAGCGCCGAAGCATACACGAAGGGTGCATCCAGCTGCCCATCCGACGCATCCAGGTCGATGAGCAGCTCGAGCACTTCGTCGTGAACCTCGGCCGGACGTGCCGCATCCCGGTCCACCTTGTTGACCACGACTACGGGCATGTGGCCGAGTTCCAAGGCCTTTCGGGTGACGAAGCGGGTCTGGGGCATCGGACCGTCGACGGCGTCTACGAGGAGAAGGACACCATCGACCATTCGCAGTATCCGCTCGACCTCTCCTCCGAAATCGGCATGCCCGGGAGTATCCACGATATTGATCTTCACGGGCCCCCACTGGACAGCCGTGTTCTTCGAGAGAATGGTGATCCCCCGCTCGCGCTCGAGCGGATTCGAGTCCATGACCCTCTCCTGGACCTCTTCGTGATCTCCAAACACACCGGCTTGGCGGAGCATCTTGTCCACCAACGTCGTCTTGCCGTGATCGACGTGCGCGATGATCGCGATGTTTCGAATGGACACGGCAAGGCCTGGTGATCTGATCGGGGTAGAGGGCCGCTCGGGGCCGAACGGATGGATCGGCGCACGGATCCAACGGACGTCTCGAGGCATCCGTCGCGTGGTAAGTCTAGCGTGACCCGGTCGGGTTTTGGAGTGGGGCCCCCCTGCGCGTAGGTCCAGCGGAGGTTCGGAACCTTTGACAGTCGCACGCGCTAGCATCCACGGCGTGGCGCTGCATCAGAAGGCCCGACCTCACTCGGAGGCGGCGGTCCAGCGTGACACCGCGAGTCGAGATGCGCACTTCAGACGGACTTGCCTACACGATCGCGTTCTGCCTCGGGGCCGCCCTGTCGACGGGCCTCGCGGCTCAGGAGCCGATCCCCGCCACCCTCCTCTACGTGTGTATCCAGGACGATGCAGCAGTTGCAATCGTCGACATGGACGCGCTCGAAGTCGTGGAGATCGTACGGCTCTCGGAGCTCGGCTACGGCCCGAACGCCGCGCCGCACGCGATTGCGGTCTCCAGCGACCACTGGTACGTGTCGCTCATCGGCGAGCACCGCGTGCTTCAACTCGATGCGGGCAACCGATTGGTAGCCACCGCAGAGATGGAGACCCCGGGAATGGTCGCCCTCGACCCCACTGGCGCCAGGATTCTCGTGACCCGTTCGATGAGCGCCACGAATCCGCCTCGCCTCCTTGGATTCGGTGGCGCCCGGCCCTTGGATCTCGATGAGCTGGACGTACTCTTTCCGCGCCCGCATGCGGTGGCGATCGCACCTTCCGGTCGGGTCGCGTACACGGCCAGCCTGGCTGTGAATCAGCTCGCAATCATCGATCTCGACTCCGACGACGTGGAGCTGGTGGACGTGCCCGGGCCGGCTCAAGCGTTCGTGCAGCTGGCGGTCTCACCCGACGAACGGACGCTCGTCGCCTCGGGCGAGATCTCCGGCCAGCTGCTCGTGTTCGAGCTGGACGACTCCGGGCGTCCTACGTCGAGCACCTCGCTGGATCTGGGTGAACGACCTTTCGACCCCGTTTTCTCTCCGGACGGGAGGGAAGTCTGGGTCCCGATCAAGGGTGCGAACGAAGTCGTCGTCGTGGAGACCCAAGGCTGGACCGTTCGCGATCGTATCTCGTCCGCCGGTCTGTCACAGCCTCACGCGATCGAGTTCTCCCCTGATGGGCGTCGTGCGTTCGTAACGAACAACGGTGGAGCACCGGTTGAGCTGGATCATGGTGCCGCGCATTCTTCCGGCGGTGCCGCTCAACTGGTCGTGATCGACAGCGAGACTCGGGAGGTGGAGGCGACTCTCGAGCTGGGGAGCAACCTGACCGGTCTGGGTCGGGCACCGGCTCGTCGGCCTTGATCTTCGACCGGCCGTCAGGAGCGCTTGCGCTCAGACCGACGAATGAAGAGAGGGGACGCTGGCCCAGCGCCCCCTCTCTGAACAGTCCTCTGGAACGAGCTGTCCTTCAGCCTCCGAAGGCGGCCCTCAGACCCACCTGAAACGATTGGTCGGGCCCTGGCTCGAAGAAGCGACTGCCGAAGGCGTTTACGGCCACTGAAGCCACGTAGTCGCGATCGAGCACGTTGGTCAAAGCGACCCATGGAGAAACCTCGATCCCACCCAGATCCAACTCGGACAGACCGAGTCGGAGATCGAGGAGGAAGTACTCGGGGGCGGTGGCCGTGTTACGGTCGTTGACCTGAACCTCCTCCACGTAGTTCCCGGCGACCTCTGCCCACCAGATGTTCGGCTCGAATCGGAGCGTTCCCTGAAAACGCGCCGGTGCGACCCCGGGAACCCGGTTGTCGGCGAGATCGTCCCCGTCCAGCTCGTACTCCTGGAAGCGCGCGTCCGTGTACGAGTACGTCATGTCTCCCCTGAACACACCGTCGGACGAAGCCACGGAAAGCGTCGCCTCGAGCCCGCGGTGCCTCGACTCACCTGAATTCCGGAAGAAGCTGACATCGTCGAGCCCGGGCACCTCGAACCGCACCAGCTCGTCTCGAAGATTGGTCTGGTATCCCGTAACTTCGAAGGCCGCCATCTGACCGAGAGTGCCGCGCAGACCCAGCTCGTAGGATTCTCCTCGCATCGGATCGAGATTCGGGTTGAATCCGCCCGCCGCGTCCGGCTGGTTCGACAGCTCGCTGGTCGTGGGGGTCTCGAACACGGTTCCGATCGATCCGAACACATTCAGGGACTCCCCCGCAGGGATGCTCAGTCCGATCGAAGGGCTCACCGCCGACATCGTCCGGGTTCCCGAATCGTCGGGGTTCTCCGGAGTCACCGGGACCAGATCCGTCGCCTTAAACTCGTGATTGTCATAGCGGAGCCCTGCCAGAGCGATGGCGCCGCCCGGCAGCTGCAACGTGCCCTGGAAGAACACCCCCGCGCTGGTCACGTCCTCGTTCTGATCCAGGAACGGCTCCGCGCCGGGAGGTGGCCGCCCGGATCCGAATGCCGCCGCGATCTCCGACCGCTCGTCGCGCTGCAGATCCGCCTCGACCCCAGCCTGCCAACTCAGCTCCCCGATCTCCGTGGACATCGTGTATCCCAGTGCGGCACGCGCACCCCCTCCGTTTCTCGAGAGGTCGATGATGTCGAAGGGGATGGGGTTGTTGATCGTCCTGTGCACCCCGTAGACCGAGAAGTCACCGTCCAGACCTCCCTCGCCGAGCCCACCGTTCCAACGGACCCCCGCCTGCTGCTGTTCCAGGGTCTTTCCGGTTCGGAACCGCAGGTACAGATCGTTGATCTCGCGGAAGATGTCGGTATCCGCAGCCTTCGAGCCGGCGTTTTCGGCGTCCAAGTCCAGCACGTTGGCGGTCACGGCCAACTCCCCACCTGCGAGCGGGGTCGTGAGTCTTGCGTTCAATCCGAACCGGTCGGATCCCCCGTAGTTCGTTCCGAGCGTGTCGGTTCGCGCCGAGCCGGGGGAGATGGTGCGATAACCGTCCCACGTTTGCCCCGAGACCGTGATCAGGTAACCCGTTTCATTCACGGTTCCGGAGGCCGTCGCTCGGCCGCGCCACAACCCGTCGCTCCCAGTGACCCCCATCAGGTCGAGTTCGTACGGAGTGTCCGCGGGGTCTTGTGTCGTGAACGAGAGGACACCTCCCGAGGCATTCCCGTACAGAGCCGAAGCGGGTCCACGTATCGCCTCGACCCGGCCCAGCGACCCGATGTCCAGGTGATCCAGGCTGCTCTGACCGTCGGGTAGGGTTGCAGGTATCCCGTCGACCACCACGCGAATCCCCCTCAGACCGAACTGGGCGCGAGCGCCGAATCCACGGATCGCCACGCGCTCGCCCACGGCGGGATTGTACCGGTTCTGAACCTGGACGCCGGGCAGCCCGCGGAGGGCCTCCTCGAGGAAGAAACCGCTCCGGCCTCTCTGCAGGTCTTCCTCCGTGAGCGCCGAGACTGCGATCGGCGCGGCGTTCTGAAGGATCGGGGTTCGGAGTACCTGGACCTCGATCGGCGCCAAGGGAATCGTGTCGGCCGCCTGCTGGAGCAGCGCGGACGGTGCAGGAGCCAACGCGTGCGCGTCCTTAGCTGCTACGAGCACAGTGATTGCGAGAGCTGCGGTGATGACGGAGCTGATTCCGCTCGCGGCTGTCTCTGCGACTGTCCTTCGCTGACGCGACTGATCAAGCATGACGCCTCCGGTGTTACGGGGTATGTCTGGATCTCCTGCCAGGACCCGAATCGGCCACTTCAGGGGGGTGGATGGCAAGTAATAAGAGCAGGCACCCGTGATTCTGTCCAGAAGGAAGACGGCCGCTACTATACGGGCTCAGCGGAGCAATCGCGAGGGGGCGACTTGTCCCACCTCTAGAGAGCGATTACCCGTCGAGGGGACCGGGCCCCCCGAACCTCCGGGGGCGAGGCCCCTCCGCGACTCCTCGAGACGAGGCGGCCGGTGAAAGGCGAACGACCCATCGTGATCGGGCTGAACGCCGTCATCGTGGCGGTAACCCGGGAGAGTCCTCGAATCCTCACCATCTCCGGATCCTCGGTCTCCGACGCAGGGGCCCACGCTTCTCCGGATGCGCAGCTGGACGTGCTTCCTTTCGGTCCCCTGGACCCGGAGGCGGATCGCACGCTGGAGCTCTCGATTCGAAGGTGGGTCTCCGAGCGCACCGGGCTGGAGTTGGGCTATGTGGAACAGCTCTACACGTTCGGTGACCGAGACCGTGTGGCACGTTCGAAGGACGTGCCACGAGTGATATCGGTGGCGTATCTGGCGCTCGCCCGTGAACAGCGGCCGTCCGGATCGTACCGGGCGCGCTGGCGCGACTGGTACACGTTCTTCCCCTGGGAGGACTGGCGAGGAGGACAGCCCAGCGTAATCCCCGACGTCGTCGAACCGGCTCTCGCGACCTGGATCGATGGCGTGCGGGACCGGGCTCGTGAGGAGCGGCTGGAGCGCGCCGGAATCGCGTTCGGCCTCCGAGGCTCGACCTGGGACCCCGACCGCGTCCTGGAACGGTACGAGCTCCTCTACGAGCTCGGACTCGTGGTCGAATCGCTCCGTGACCGTGATCGACCCGAGACGACGGTGGACTCGCCGGGTCTGGGCCGACCGATGGACATGGACCACAGACGAATCCTGGCAACGGGTCTCGGCCGAATGAGGGGGAAGCTGCGGTATCGCCCGGTCGTCTTCGAGCTCGTGCCGAGGACGTTCACGCTCACGCGTCTCCAGCGCGTGGTGGAAGCCTTGGCCGGGATTCGACTTCACAAGCAGAATTTCCGACGACTGGTCGAGCGGGGAGGGCTCGTCGAAGGAACGGGAAGACTCGACACACGCACGGGCGGCCGGCCCGCGGAGCTCTTCCGGTTCCGAAGGGAGGTCCTGCGAGAACGGAGAGCCCCTGGTCTGGGGCTGCCCGGGACGAGGCGGGGCCGGCACACGGTTGACGGACCTTGATAGGGTAACTTAGCGTATACGTCGTATAGGGTCGTTTTTTTTAGCCCGTATATACTCATAGTGAGCATAATCGGAGCTCGAATGAGACAGGAAGCTTCAACCTCGATCGAGGACCTGCCGTACACCGCGGCCGTGGCCGCGGCGACGCAGCCGATCCTGGATCGCCTGCGGGGCGTGATTCCCGAGGTGGAATGGCCGCTACACGCCCCGTACATCCACCGGATCGAGCAGCTGAAGAGGGACCGAAACGCCGTGATCCTGGCGCACAACTACCAGACGCCGGAGATCTTCCACGGGGTGGCCGATCTGCGGGGTGACAGCCTCAGCCTGGCGATGGAGGCCGCTCGGACCGAAGCAGACGTGATCGTGCTCTGCGGAGTCCACTTCATGGCCGAGACGGCGAAGATCCTGAGCCCCGATAAGACCGTCCTGATCCCGGATCTTCGCGCCGGGTGCTCACTGGCCGAATCGATCACAGGGGAAGATGTGCTGGCGCTCCGAGAACGATATCCGGACACGCCTGTCGTCACCTATGTGAACACCTCGGCCGACGTGAAGGCGGAGAGCGACATCTGCTGCACGTCGTCGAACGCCGTTCAGGTGGTCGAGTCCCTCGGCCGGGACCGGGTGATCTTTCTCCCGGACGAGTACCTCGCGAGCTACGTGGCCAGCCAGACGGATGTCGAGATCATCGGCTGGCAGGGCCGCTGCGAAGTGCACGAGCGTTTCACTGCCGAGGAGGTCCGAGGATACCGCAGAGCGATTCCGGACCTGGTCGTACTGGCTCACCCCGAATGTCCGCCCGAAGTGCTGGCCGAGGCGGACTACGTGGGATCGACATCCGGAATGGCCAACTACGTGACGGAGCACAGCCCGGAGCACGTCGCGATGATCACCGAGTGCTCGATGAGCGACAACGTGGCGGCAGAGAATCCCGAGACGGAGTTCATTCGCCCCTGCAATCTCTGTCCCCACATGAAGCGCATCACCCTGAAGCGCATCCTTCGGTCTTTGGAGACCATGGAGCATCGGATCGAGGTCGAGCGAGAGATCTCGATTCGAGCGCGATCAGCGGTCGAACGCATGCTCGAGGTCGGTCGAGGTAGCGGCGGATGATCTCGCCTCACAGTCCCGGTTCCTCGGGACACCCCGAGCCATTCGAGGTCTCGCACTGCGACGTCGTGATCGTAGGCTCGGGCGTCGCGGGCCTTTCCGCAGCGCTGGAGCTATCCAGGGTCACGCCCGATGCCCGCGTTGTCCTCCTGACCCGGGAGAGAATTGGAGCTCACGGAGCTTCCCCGCTCGCCCAGGGAGGGATCGCAGCGGCTCTCGATCCCTCCGATTCGCCCTCGCTGCATGCCCGTGACACGGAGCTCGCCGCCAATGGGCTGGCCCGGCGCGAGCTAGTAGACATCCTGACGGAGGAGGGGCCGGAGCGAGTTCGCAACCTGATGGACCTTGGGGCTCGATTCGACCGCGACCCGTCGGGAGAGTTGGCTCTTGGATTGGAGGGCGCTCATTCGAGGCACCGCATCGTCCACGCAGATGGTGACCGGACTGGAGCCGAGGTGACCCGAACCCTGAGTCAAGCCGTTCGACGGGCCCCCGGGGTGCGCACACTCGAAGACGCCCGTGCCCTCGAGCTCTTCGTCAGCGAGGGCGGCGTCCGGGGCGTTTGGATCCGGTCGTTCGATGGGGCCCTTCGTCTGGTCCGAGCCTCCGAGACGGTGCTGGCGACAGGTGGACCAGGCCGGGTGTACCTCCGAACCACCGCGCCCGCGGGATTGGATGGCGATGGGCTAGCCATGGCCGCTCGCGCAGGGGCTACGCTTCGGGATCTGGAGTTCGTGCAGTTCCATCCTACCGCGCTGGACGTCGCCGCCGATCCACTACCGCTCGTGACGGAAGCCCTCCGCGGGGCTGGCGCCACGCTGATCGATCGGGCGGGTCGCCGAATCCTCGCGGAGAGTGACGGCGGAGAGCTGGCCTCGCGTGATCGAGTGGCCCGCGCCCTCTGGCTCCGCATTCAGGAAGGGAGGAGGGCGTTCCTCGACGCTCGCAATGTCTTCGCCGCGCGCGACACTTCGGTGTTCCCGGGGGTGCGTCATGTGTGTCGCATGCACGGGCTCGACCCGGCGCTCCATCCGATTCCCGTCACGCCCGCGGCCCACTACCACATGGGGGGCGTCGCTGTCGACGCCGACGGCAGGACCAGCCTGGACGGCCTTTGGGCCATCGGAGAAGCCGCAGCGTCCGGGGTTCATGGAGCCAATCGCCTGGCTAGCAACTCGCTCCTGGAGGGCATGGTCTTCGGGCCCCGAGCCGCCCATTCGATCGCGGCGGATCTGGACGGCGATGCGGGTCTTTCCACGAACGAGCTTGCGCTGGCCCGGCGCGGTGCACTCGAGCTCGAGCCGCGGAGCGCCCTATCGGACGAAGTCGTCCAGCGGATCCGCGGGCTGATGTGGAGATCGGTGGGAGTAGTCCGAAGCGAGCACGGGCTCTCCGACGCAGCCCGACAGCTGGACGAGCTCGCACTCGAGCTGCATCGCACCGTACCCGGGCCGGGGCGGAATCTGCTACTGTCGGCACGGATGATCGCTCGTGCTGCGCTCATGAGAACCGAGAGCGTGGGCAGCCACTATAGGGCGGATGCACCCGACTCCCAGGCTCTGAGGCCTCGCCACAGCTTGGTCCGTCTGACTGGGACCGAGCCTGCCGGAATCCACGTGGAGCACGAGAGTGAGTGGGGGGCCAGCTCCGCCCCTCTGCTTCGCAGCCCCCAGACGGCCGACGCACGACCCCGCGAGAAGCGGTCGGCGACTACGACGAAGTAGTCTCGGCGCTCGAAGAGAAGCCCTTCCTCTCCATAGTCCCCCAGGCCTTCTTACCTCTCAGAAACGACACCATTCCTCTTACGCGCCAAAACGTGACGAGTTGTCGGTACCCCAGGTTCTCCACCACTGCCAGACCGAAGAGCCGAAGGAGGTCCAGGAAACGGGGATATCGACGGAAGGTGATCTCCTCCAGACCGACTGCGGCCACGGAAAGCACCACCCCCAAGCCGATCGCCACCATGAAGAACCCGAAGATGTAGGCGGGGTTGGCCCACCCCATCAAGATCGTGAGCACGAAGGCCGTATACCCGACCCCTTCGATAATCGGGCCCAGCATCTCGAGAATGAAGAAGTGGGGCATCGCGACGAGGCCGATCCGCCCATAGGTGGAATCGAAGATCATGTTCCGATGGATCGTGAGTGCCTCGCTCAGCCCTCGCTGCCATCGGTCTCGCTGCCGCCCCAGCCCGGCGAGTGTCTCAGGCGCTTCGGTCCAGGCCACGGGGTCCGGAACGAAACTGATCTTGTAAGCCCAGCCTTCTTCGCGGCAGTATCGGTGGAGTCGAACCACGAGCTCCACGTCTTCGCCGACCACGTCGGTCCGGAAGCCTCCCGCATCGACCGCGACGGAGCGCCGAAAGACGCCGAACGCCCCGGAGATGATCAGGGTCGCGTCCAAGGCATGCCAACCCATCCGTCCCGCCAAGAAGGCTCTGAGGTACTCGAGCACCTGTAGCCGTGCGAGCCAACTCCGAGGGAGTCGGATGTCCACCACGGAACCGGAATCGACGGCGCAACCGTTCACGACACGAACGACACCCCCGGTGGCGACGGTTCGTTGATCCTCCAGGAAAGGGCGAGCGATGCGGAGGAGTGCGTCCCTCTCGAGGATCGTGTCGGCGTCCATGACGCAGAACAGCGGGGTCTGACAGTAGGCCAGACCGCTGTTCAAGGCGTCCGGCTTGCCGCCGTTCTCCTTGTCGATGAGCCAGAGATTCGGATGCCACCGGCTGCGCCGTACTCCGTGAACCGGTCTCGTCTCGAAATCTGCGATCCGCATTCGGGCTGCGGGCACCATCTCGAACGCGCTGATCATGCGGGCCGCTGTCGAGTCGCTGGAGCCGTCGTTCACGACGATGATCTCGTACTCGGGGTAGTTCAGCGTCAGCAGGGAACGAACGACCTCCACGCAGGTCGCTTCTTCGTTGTAGGCAGGCACGATCAGGGTGATCGGAGGTGCCCCGGCTGCTGCCAAGAGGTCCTGGATATCCACCGACTTCAGCCGAGCGACGTAGCGCCGAAGGGCGCGAAACGCGATCAAGCTCGTGACGAAGTACCCACCGTTCAGAAGTACGAAGTAGAGCAGCACGAGGGCGTTCACGAACCAGAGCAGGTTTCTCGCAACGACCTCGATCACGCGGTCACTCCTCCGCCAACACCTGTCCGGCCGCCATCGCACCGGGGTGCTCAGACTCTGCCAGCTCGGCCAGGCGATCGTGCCGACCGCGGTCCCGCATCCCCCTCGCTGCGTGAAGGGCCACCCAAGGCGAAGGGTCCGCCAAGCCCGCCTCTAGGAGTTCCGGGCCCTCCCTCCCGAGGGCACCCAGGGCCGAGTACGCCTGTGCCCGCACTGCGAAGTGGTCATGTTGCAGCAACCCTTTGATCAGGCCGATGTGCTCCGGTCCCCCGAGAACGGACATCATTCGGAGCAACGCCGCGGCCAGATCGGGCTCCGGCTCTCGACTCAGGATCTCGGCCGCTGGTTGGATTGCCTCGAGATCGTGCAGATTCCGAAGCGCGTCCGCAGCCAACACCCGGACTCGGATGGAGCGATCGACGTCCCGCATGACTTCGCGCAGCGCCGGCGCGGCCTCGGAACCCAGGCTGACCAGGAGACTCCTCACGTACTCGGTGCCCCAGTGCTCGAATCGGTCCAGATTCGACAGGATCGGGCCCACGTATTTCGTTCCGCCATGAGCAGCGAGCGCTCGCGCCGCGAGCATGGACACGACCGGCGACTCGTCGTGCACGGCTTCGACCAGGATCTCGTTGTGATGCGGAAGACCTAGCGCCCCGAGGGTCTGGACCGCTCGAGCGCGGCGGTAGGCATCGCGATCCGTCAGCAGCCGTTCGAGCTCCGGCAAGAACGGCACGGCGAGCTCCTTCACCCGGTCCCGCTCCCGGCCCGTCAGTCGTCGGGCATACCGAAGGAGGAAGTCGAGAAAGGGAAGCCTTTCGCCCCTCCCGACGACTGAAGCGAGCTCGTCCACGGTCCTCTCGCCCGCGAGCGCCTCCAGTGTCAGGCCAGTCCATCTCGCCTCACGGTCCGCCCAACGTGCGGCCTGAATGTCGTTCCGGACCCTCAGCCAGATCGCGTAGATGGCAAAGAACGCGCTCAGTGAGACGAGCACTGCCATTGCGATCGTGACCGCGAGAAAGGCTCGACTCTGTGTCGGTAGGGACTGCAGCGCCGCCTCTAGGATATCGCCGAGGAACGAGGCGATGGATCTCATCAGCGCCGGACCAGGCGCAGGGCGCGGGCAGTCAGCTCTACAGGCGAAAAGGGCTTGACCAGGTAGTCGTCCGCCCCCAGCGCGAAGGCCCTCGCCACGTCCGACTCACGACCCAGCCCCGTCAGAACGATCGTCCGGACGCCCTCCGTCAGACCCTCGTCGTTCATGCGGGAAAGGATCTCGAAACCGTCCATGCCGGGTAGCCGGATGTCCAGCACGAGCAGGTCCGGCAACGTCCGTCGAATGGCCTCGAGTCCCTTGAGGCCGTTCTCGTGGTGCTCCACTTCGAATCCGCTGCGCTCCAGTCTATGTCGAAGCAGAGAAGCCGTGATAGGATCGTCTTCGACGATCAAGACGAAGGGCGCACGCGTCTTCGAGAGAGTGGTATGGAGGATCGCGGCGTCCTCGCTGAGTTTCGCCTCGCTCACAAGGCGACTCGCCCAGGACACCGCATCTTCAAACAGAGCGTCCCCCTCGACTTCCGTCACACCGGCCACGAAGGAACGTGCGCCCGGTTCGATGCTGGCCTGCGCTCGCTCGAGTACCCGAACGCAGGCTTCCGCCTCACGGCCCGAGAAGAACACGACCAACTCGCTCACGCCCCACCGTCCGATCACGTCACCGGCACTGATCGCGTCCTCTATCGCGGCCACCACGCGAGCGTGAAGCTCGCCCATCTCGATTGGAATCCGACCGTCCTCGTTCCATCCACGCCCTCCCGGATCGGTCTCCACGAGCGCCAGTACCATCGGCCTTCCCGTGGCCTCACGGGCCGCCAGCGTCCGGAGGAAGATGTCCCGCAACTGGGTCCGGTCCGGGAGATCCGCGACCGGATCGGCCGTCTGTCGGCCACGCTTCAAAACGTCGGCCGCAATGCGATCGAGCTCCTGCGGATCGAGAGGCTTCTCGAGAAACGCGCTCGCGCCGTATGCGAAGCATTCGGCACGTGTGGTCGCTGTGCCTTTCGCCGTCAACACCACGACGGCGGTCCGCTCTGCGTTGATCTCCCTGCTGAGCTCCATCAACAGATGGCGTCCATCGGCATCGGGGAGGACCAGATCCAGCAAGATCAAGTCCATCGCGTGACGTTCCAGCGCTTCCCTCGCCTCCTCCGCCGAACGGACCAGATGGATCTCGCGCCCCTCTCCCTGAAGGGCCTGGTGGGCGAGCACCGCCGAGGTCGGCTCGTCCTCGACGATCAGGATCCGGTACGGCGTCTCTCCGTCGGACAGGAGCCGTCTCAGCGCGTCCTCGAGGACTCCGATTCGAACCGGCAAGTCGGGCTCCGAAGCCTCGGTGAGTGCCCGACCCGCGGCGGTCACTTCGTCCAGCTCGAGCCGATCGGCCTCTTGGGCGACGAAGCTCGAAAACCTCTTGAGCGCCTTGGCTGCCTCGTCCGGATCCCGCTCGAGCGTGCCCTTGGCCCTTCGCAGCAGCTCTAGATGTGCAGGCACGGTCTTGAGAAAGCGTTCGACATCCCGGTGAGCTGAGCCCGGGGGATCAGGCATGGAGCGGCTCCGACGGTCGATCGGCGGGTCACCTGCGCGGGGTCACGCGCCGGTTGGCCCAGAGGATGGGTAGAAGATGGCTAAACGAGAACCACTGGCAAGCCGACTAGCCGGTCCTGGCCCTGCAGCGAGCTCGCCGGTCGGAGCGTCGATCCTACGACAGCTGCTCCATGATGGACTCGCCGATCTCACGCAGTGTGCTCATGCCGTGCACGTCGTGTGGCAGGAGATACAGGTAGATTCTTCGGAGCCCGGAAAACCTTTGGTCGATCTCATCTCTGTACACGCGTTCCTGCAGGCGTCGCTCCCGGAAGAAGTCACCCTCCGCGTCGGGTGGTAGGAGGCGGTTGACGATCATACCCGCTACCGGCACCTCGAACTTGCGGAGCAGGTGGAGCGTCTTCTCGCTTTCGAGGATCGGTAGTCTCTCCGCGGTGAGCACGAGAAGAAACGCCGTGATCGTTCTGTCCGTGAGTAGCTCTCTAGCCCGATGGAATTTTCGGCGTCGGTTCAGCAAGATCTCCTGAATCTGACCGTCGCGGCTTTCATCCGGCTCTTCTTTGGATCCGCCGATCATCCCGAATTCGTCCTCTCGGCTGTGATCTCGGCCGAACACCTTGAGCAGCTCTCCCAGTCGCCGCGACCGATCCTGATGTCCGAGCATTCCTTCGCTCCAGGCCGCGAGTACCTCGGGCAGGGACAGCAAGCGGATGGTGTGGCCGGAGGGAGCGGTATCGAAGATCAGCAGATCGAAGCGAGACCTGGCATCGGCCATCAGATCGGCCATGCGTTCCAGCAGAGCGGCTTCCATCGTGCCGGGGGAGTGACGAGCGAGCTCGAGCTGTCGATCGATCTCCCCATACATCTTTGGGGCTACCAACGACTTCATACTCGTCTTGACCGTCTTGATGTGGCGTTCGGCCTCCGCCTCTGGATCTATCTCCAGCCCGGTCAATCCCGAGCTCAGAGAGGTCTCCTTGTTTCCGATCCGCGTGTCGAACACATCGCCCAGCGAATGCGCCGGGTCCGTGGAGACGAGCAGCGTCGAGAGGCCGCGGTCCGCTGCCATCAGGGCGAGGGCTGCTGCGGTCGTCGTCTTCCCTACCCCGCCCTTGCCGCCCACGAAGATGATGCGTCGCTCGAAGAGCTTATCCACAGGCCCTTGCAGCGTCCACGAGACGAGCGAACCCCTCTAGCAGCATCTGAAGTCGTCCAGCGGCGAGTGCTCCATGCCCATGCGCGTGTGCCACTCGTGAAACCGCTCCAGCAAGATCGGCTGCAATTCGAGCGTATAGTACGTGGCCGGGTTGGGGACGCCCATCATCTCCGAGAAGATGAGGAGCATGAAGAGATCATCCTGGTCCCGTTTTGCGCGTGCGACGGTGCCGCGGTATGGGGCGTTGTAGGCTTCCGAAGCCAGGTGCGCCCACCCTCGCAGCCTTGACTTGATGTCAACCCACTTCATGTGTGCTCAACCGGCCACCGTCGTTCCGGCCGCGTCCGCTGCCGCCTTTTCCCGCGTAAACGCCGAAATCGCTTCGAGAATCACGAAGATGGCCATGATGATGACGATGATATCCACTACCACCAGCAGGTACTGGCCGCCCGTGAACAGACCCCACAGCTGATAGAGGGCTGCGAACAGGGACATCAGAGTGACGAATACCATGGGCACGAGCGTGAAGATGTAACGCCTTCCCAACTTCACCAGCATCACACTCAGAACCAGCAGAGTGAGGCCCGCGAGTAGCTGGTTCGTCGTCCCGAAGAGGGGCCAGATCAGCATTCCACCCTGACCGTCCGAGCCACCGGCTCCAAACGCGAGCGCGAGGCAGGCGGCCACCGCCGCGAAGGTCGCGATATACCCGTTCTGCAGGATCGGGATCTTGTAGATCGTGCCCCATTCCTGGATGATGTAGCGCTGGAGGCGTACGCCCGCATCCATCGTCGTTCCGGCGAACAACACCGCCATGACCGCGAGCATTGTGGCCGCGAACTCTCTGGGCACCGGCGTCCCGTCCGCGACGATCAGCGAGCCGCCCGTGACGAAGGTGTCGATACCGGTCGTGTTGTAGGCCGCGTACGTCGCTTCCCACTCGCCGAGCGACGAAAATCCAGCGGTGACTGCGATGATCGTAACGAGGGCCAGAAGGCCTTCACCGGTCGAACCCAGATAGCCCACGAAGCGAGCGTCGGTCTCCTTGTCCAGCTGCTTCGAGGTCGTACCGGAGGCCACCAAGCCATGGAACCCGGAAAGAGCCCCACATGCGATCGTCACGAAGAGCAGAGGCACCAAGGGGGGCGTCCCCTCCGGAACATTGGTGTTGAAAGCCGGCGCGACGACCGTGGGGTTCGCAAGGAAGACGGCTGCGAACAACAGAGCCAAGCCGATAAAGAGCTGGATTCCGTTGATGTAGTCCCTCGGTTGAAGCAAGAGCCAGACGGGAAGCAGCGACGCGATGGTGGCATACAGGAACAGGATCAAGATCCACTGCGGTGCAGGTCCGAGACCCATGAAGGTCTCCGGCAACGCGACCGGGACGAGCTCCCCCAAGTAGATCACCGCGTACAGAATGATCGTGCCCACGATCGTCGGCCATAGGATGGGAACCCCCATTCGATAGATCAGGACCCCGATCACCACGGCCACCGCGATCGCGCTCCAGGCCGGAATGACGCTGCTGGGAGTCGCGACGAAGGCGTCGGAGATCGCGACCGCGAATACTGCGTTGACCATCATCAGGAGAAAGAAGATGACGATCATGAACAGCGTGCGTGCGCGGAGACTGACGACGTCCCCTGTGAGCGCACCGACGGACCTCCCCTGATTGCGCACACTCGCCCAGATCGCACCGAAATCGTGCACACCCGCGAAGAAGATGGTGCCCCCGATGACCCAGATGAATGCGGGCAACCATCCCCAGATGACCGCGATGGCGGGCCCGATAATGGGCGCGGCTCCCGCTACGGCGGTGAAATGGTGGCCCCAGAGAACCACTCGGTTCGTGGGAATGAAGTCCACGTCGTCCCGCAAAGTGTGCGCCGGCGTTTCGAAGTTGTCATCGAGCTGGTAGATCTTCTCGGCGATGAACTTCGAATAGAAGAGATAGCCGCAAAACACAGCTACGATGCCGATTACGGCAGGGACGATTGCGCTCATCATTCAACCGGGCTAGGGGTGGTAAATCCGGTTTCCCACTCGGGAGGTCCGAAGATCGCGGCCGGGCAAGGTAGGCGACCGCTCAGAAGGTTGCAAGCGTGAGGGAACGAGTGTGAGGCCACCCTGGAGTGGCTGAAAAACGGGGGCTGCGCTTCGGATTCTTCCGATCGCAGCCCCCGTTCTGTCCGTCTCCTCGGTGAAGCTTGGAACCCAGGCCGCACGGCCTGTCCCAGGAGGATTCCTGGGATCGCTCCCTACTGCTGAGGCGTCACCGTGATCTGCATGAGGCCGTCGACATCACTCGGGAGCTCGGCTTCACCGGCCGGCACCCCGTTCAGCTCCAGCATGTACGCCACGACGTCCGCGTACTCCTGCGCGCTGAGCCTGCCTGGAGAATCGTACGGCATGGTCATGCGCAGATTCTCCCACATCTGATGGATCGGGCGGCCCGACCATACCCGGATGAACATGGGGTTCTGCCACTCACTCTGGGAGTGGCAAGCGAAGCACACCGACTGCGCGGTCTCCTGACCCCTATCCGCCTGCGCGCTCGTGTAAACGCCGTCCCAGATGGTGGTTGCGGCGGCAGCTTCGGGCTCGGGAGCAGGTGCCGGCTCGGGCGCAGGCTCGACCGCGGCGGCCATGGGCTCGGTACCGGCCTGAGTACTGCCCGACGACGCACAACCCACTACGAAGAGGGCCGCCAAGCAGAGTTGCGGTATACCTTTCATCTGGATTCCCTTGTCTGGTTTGTTCGGTCTTCGGACCGCAGTTCCCCTGTTTTCACCGCAGGGATGGTACTCCGTTCGTGCCTCGAATGTTGCTGTCCGATCACCATCCGAACGGGGGGCGATGACGCCTTGGCATTTTGTAGAACGGCAAAAACGGTAGTCGCACCGTCGCTCGGTTGTCAACCTTTCGAGTGGGTGCAAACTCGCCTGCCCGCGTCCGCCTCACGGCAGCTCCCGGTTCGTGGCGATCGCCGCCTCGATCGTCCTCAGCCGTCTGGACGCTCGACGCGTGTCCAGATTGCTCAAGTAGGTCTTCTCGACGCCGCGCTCTCGGAGTGACGAGAGGGTCCGGGCGCAGATGGACTCGGCGGTCTCTCCCGAGGCGAACTCGGCTACCAGATCCTCGCGGGGGACGGGTATGAAAGCGGCCAACCTGTCCAGCGTCTTGGGTGACGCGCTTCGATAGAAGAACACGCCCACCAGCCCTGGAGTGGCGAGGCCGCGACGAGCCGCTTCTTCTAGGAATCGATCCACCGGATCCAGCCGGTGATGAGACACGACCTGTGTTACGTAGTAGTCTGCGTGATGGGCTGGGTCCATCAGTAGATCCACCTGCTGCACCGGGTCTCGAAAGGGATTCACCCAGGCCCCCAGCCGGAGCCGAGGGACCCGCTCTCGGATGAACCGCCTGAGATCTCGGGAGCGAGGAAAGGACCTCGGTGGCCCCACGTTCTCGTCCCCTCCGGTCACCGTGATCGCCTGGATGCCCAGCGAGAGGGCTCTTTGGGCGAAGAGAAGAGCGTAGTCCACCGAGTGCTTACATGTAAGGAACGGAACGACATGGGAGAGATCGGCTTCTCGACCCAGGTTCGCACTCAGGTGTTGAAGGCTCTCTTCTTCTCTCGATCCGACCGCATCGTCAGTGAAGAGCACGAACCGACCCTCCCCGAGCAAGTTGCGAACCAGCCGATTGAGGTCGATCCACAGATCCACCGATTTCGTCTCTGGCAGGTTCGTGGGGGGAGGCCTCAGCTCGACGGCTCGAACAGGCTCCGCAGCCCGAAGCGCCGACAGAAACGCGCACGGATCCGTCGGCTGGGCATCGACATCGTCCGAGCCAGCGCGGCCTGTGCGTTCAGGTGACAACCGATCCATCCCTTCTTTCGGTCTCACGGATGGCCATTCGGATGGCCTCGATGTGCCCCGGGGTGGTCCCACAGCAACCGCCGACGAATCGGGCGCCCGCTTCGACCATCTTCACTGCGTAGCGAGCCATGTGAGCGGGACTCGCCAGGTACAGCGTCCGATCCCCGACCACTCTGGGCAAGCCGGCATTGGGCTGAGCGATCAGAGGTCGGTCCGTCCCTCGGGCCATCTGCTCCAGGACGTCCAAGGTACCAGAGGGCCCGAGAGAGCAGTTGACACCGATCACGTCCGCGTCCCACGCGTCGAGTGTCGTCGCAGCTTCTTCGGCGCTCACACCCGAACCAAGGCGCCCCTCCTCTCCGAATGTGAGCTGAGCGAGCAGGGAAAGGTCACTCAGGGAGCGCACTGCGCGGATAGCCGCGTCGACCTCATCCAGGTCGGAAAAGGTTTCCAACAGGAATCCATCGACCTGACCCGCCAGAAGCCCCCGTACCTGCCGCTCGAAGAAGGCCTCAGCGTCGCGCTGGGAAAGCGGGCCGCCCGGTTCGAGTCCTACGCCGAGCGGCCCGATCGCTCCGACGACCCTGATATCGTCCCCTCCCGCGTTGCGAGCGACCTGCGCTGCGGCTCGGTTGATTTCCTCGGTCTTGGACTCGAGGCCGAAGCCGGAAAGCTTGACCGGATTGGCACCGAAGGTGTTGGTCTTCAGGATCTCGGCCCCGGCATCCGCATACTCGCGGTGAATTCCCCCCACCAGCTCCGGTTGTGTCAGGTTCAGCTCGTCGTAGCAGATGTTCACGAAGACGCCGCGCTCATACAGAAGCGTCCCCATCGCGCCGTCGAGTAGGTGTACGGCGCCGTCCTCGATCAGTCCCTTGAGCTCGTTCAAACAGAGTCCTCCGCTGGTCCCTGGCCCCTGGTCCAGGTTGGGGCCTAGTCGGGGTCGGACCCCGGGCTCGGCGCAGAGGCTGGAGAACCGACCGAGCCGAGCTTGGAATCGTACCCTAGGTTCGGCCGGAGCCAGCGTTCCGCCTCCGAGAGGGTCCACCCCTTTCGTCGGGCGTAGTCCTCAACCTGGTCCTGACCCAAGCGCCCCACACCGAAATAGAAGGCGTCCGGATGCGAAAAATACCATCCACTGACGCTCGCCGCGGGAAGCATCGCAAAGCTCTCGGTGAGTCGAACACCCACGCTACTTCCATCGAGCAGCCGGAAGATCGTGCCCTTCTCGGTGTGATCTGGACACGCGGGATAACCGGGAGCGGGCCTGATTCCGCGGTATTTTTCCCCGATCAGGTCTGCGTTGGACATCTCCTCTCGCTCGGAGTACGCCCAGATCTTTCGCCGGACGCGAGCGTGCAGGAGTTCGGCAAATGCCTCGGCGAGCCTGTCGGCGAGCGACCGGGCCAGAATCGACCGGTAGTCGTCGTGCTCGCGGTCGAAGCGGGCGACCATCTCGTCCAGGCCCAGACCCGCGGTGACGACGAATGCGCCCGCCCAGTCGGGTTTGCGCGTCCCCGCCGGCGCCACGAAGTCCGCCAACGCGATGTTGGCCCGATCACCCGTCTTGGACGATTGCTGGCGTAGGGTGTGAATTCTGGCCAGCTCCCGGCTCCTCTCTTCGCTGGCGTACAGCACGACATCGTCACCGATCGCGTTCGCGGGCCAGATCCCTACCGCCCCTCGAGCCTGGAGCAGCTTCTCGTCGACAATTCGCACGAGGAGCTCCCTCGCGTCGTCGAACAACTCCTGCGCCGCGGGACCGCGATCCGGATCCTTGAGGATGTCGGGGTACTTCCCCCGCAGCTCCCAAGCCTGGAAGAAGGGCGTCCAGTCGATATACGGCTCCAACTCCGCCAGCGACTGATCGTGGAACACGCTCAAACCGGTGGATCTGGGCGGACTCGGCTCATAGTCCTCCCACTCGACTGGGAAGGGGTTCGCCCGGGCTTCTTCGAATGGGAGAAGGGGCCGCTTCTCGCGACGACCCGCGTGATCCTCTCTGAGCTGGGCGTAATCCTCACGTGTCCGCGCCACGAAGCTCGGTCGGTCTTTGGAGCTCAGGAGCTTCGCAACCACTCCCACGGCCCTCGATGCATCGTGAACGTGCACCGTGGCTCCACCATAGCGCCCCTCGACCTTGATGGCCGTGTGCGCCCTGGACGTGGTCGCACCCCCGATGAGCAGGGGGACCTCGAACGACTCACGCTCGAGCTCCTCGGCCACGTGCACCATTTCATCCAATGACGGCGTTATGAGTCCCGACAGACCCACGACGTCGACCTCTTCCTTCCGCGCCGTCTCCAGGATTCGCTCCGACGGCACCATGACCCCGAGGTCGAGCACGTCGTATCCGTTACACTGGAGGACCACACCCACGATGTTCTTACCGATGTCGTGTACGTCGCCTTTCACCGTGGCGAGCAGGATCTTGCCCTTGGAGGTGGGCGTTCCATGCTCGGCCTGCTCCGCCTCCATGAACGGCGTCAGATAGGCGACCGCCTTCTTCATAACCCGGGCGCTCTTCACGACCTGGGGCAAGAACATCTTTCCGGCGCCGAACAGATCCCCGACCACGTTCATCCCCGACATGAGCGGCCCTTCGATCACTTGCAGCGCCCGGTCGGACTTCTTGCGGGCCTCCTCGGCGTCTTCTTCGACCCAGCGGTCGATCCCTTTCACGAGTGCGTGACCGAGCCGGTCCTCCACCGAAGCCTCCCTCCACGACAGATCCTCCTCTCTCTCTGTTGCTTTCCCCGAGTACCGCTCGGCGAGCGCCGTGAGACGCTCGGTCGCGTCCGGCCTTCGTTGAAAGAGAACGTCCTCGACCGCCTCCTTGAGCTCGGCAGGCACCTCGTCATAGACCGGCAGGGCGCCGGCGTTGACGATCCCCAGGTCCAGACCGGCCCTGATCGCGTAATAGAGGAAGATGGTATGCATGGCCTCCCGAACCTGCGGGTTTCCCCTGAACGAAAAGGACAGATTCGAGATTCCCCCGCTGGTCAGCGCCAGTGGTAGGTTGGCCTTGATATCGGCGACCGCGTCGATGAAGGCTTGGCCGTACCCGTCGTGCTCCGGTATCCCGGTTGCGACCGCGAAGACGTTGGGGTCGAAGATGATGTCCTGCGGGGAAAAACCGACTTCTTCCGTCAAGATCCGATACGCACGATCGCAAATCTCGAACTTCCGCTCGCGGGTGTCCGCCTGACCCTCTTCGTCGAACGCCATGACCACGACCGCGGCGCCGTATCGGAGTATCCGCGCCGCCTTCTCACGAAACGCCTCCTCCCCGTCCTTCAAGGAGATGGAGTTCACGACCCCTTTGCCTTGGAGACACTGCAGCCCGGCCTCCAGAACCTCCCATCGTGACGAGTCCACCATCACGGGAATGCGCGAAATGTCCGGCTCCGAGGCGATCAGGCGCAGAAACCTCACCATGGCTGCCTCAGAGTCGAGTAGTCCCTCGTCCATGTTGACGTCGAGAATCTGCGCGCCCCCGTCGACTTGCCCCCTCGCCACGTCGAGCGCTTCCTCCAGCCGATCCTCCTTGATCAGCGTGCGGAATCGCTTCGAACCGGTCACGTTCGTTCGCTCCCCCACGTTCACGAAGTTGAGATCGGGCCCGATGTTCAGAGGTTCCAAGCCCGACAGTCGGCAAAGGGGTGGGCGATCCGGGACGACCCTGGGTTGGATCTCGCGGACCGCCTCCGCGATGCGGCCAATGTGCTCTGGAGTCGTCCCGCAACAGCCCCGGACCAGATTCACCAGACCACGCCGGGCGAAGTCTTCGATCAGCGTCGTCATTTCCACGGGACCCTGGTCGTATCCGCCGAACTCGTTTGGGAGACCGGCGTTGGGATGACAGCTCACCAGCGTGTCCGCCGTCCGGGAAAGATCCTCCAGATAGGGAGCCAGCTGCTTGGCTCCGAGTGCGCAGTTCAAGCCCACGCTGAAGGGGCGAGCGTGACGCACCGAGTTGAGGAATGCTTCCGGGGTCTGTCCCGTGAGCGTTCGCCCGGAGAGATCGGTGATCGTTCCCGAGATGAGGATCGGCAGACTGATGCCGAGCTCCTCGAACACGCTCTGGATGGCAAAAATGGCCGCCTTGGCATTCAGCGTGTCATAGACGGTTTCGACCATCAGGAGGTCGGAGCCTCCCTCGATCAGCCCGCGGACCGGGTCCGAGTACACATCCACCAGGTCGGTGAAGCCGACGTCGCGATAGGCCGGGTCATCGACTCGAGGTGAGATCGAGGCGGTGCGATTCGTCGGGCCCAGGACTCCGCATACGAACCGGGGGCGACCGGAGCCGGACGCCACGACGCGATCGACCGCGGCACGCGCCAGTCGGGCGGCCTCCCGATTCAGCTCTAGGACGACATCGCCTAAGTCGTATTCCGACTGTCCTATAGACGTTGACGAGAAGGTGTTCGTCTCGATGATGTCGGCGCCGGCCTCCAGATATCGCCAATGGATGTCCTGGATGACCTGCGGCCGTGTGAGCACCAGGATATCGTGGTTTCCCTTGAGGGGTTTCGAATGGTGCTCGAACCGGTCCCCCCGGTAGTCCTCCTCGCCGAGACCCAATCCCTGAATCACGGTTCCCATCGCGCCGTCCAAGACCAAGATCCGATCCTTGGCGGCTGCCTCGAGCAGACGCCGAGAGGCTGACTTCTCCTGCTTGCTTGTCATATGTGCCCCTCCTCGGCCGAATGCGGCTCGACCCGTTCCTGGGCCGATGCTCCAGCTGGATGACGATCGGGCGACTGCGGCGGGGAGAAGAGAAACCCCGGCAACGCCAAGCGGGCCGGGGGGTAGCTTTTTAGCAGTTCGGTTTCCCGGGTCGCAATAGGCCGCAAATCACCCTGAGCCTCACGCTCGTGCATATGTATAGCAAAGGCACGTGACGAACGCTAGCGGCTGCCTGGAGCGCTACAAGGGCGTGGTGGACCACTGGGAGCGCTTCTGGGAGGCCAGCCACGCCGCGGAGCCAGTCGCCTTCAGGATTCGACGTGGAGTGATCCACCGTAGAAGGCTGATCGAGCGCTTGGCCACATCTGACTTCACCGTAGAGCCCATTCGCGAGATCGACGGTTACTTCCGCGTCTTGTCGGGCATGGGGTCGGTCGCGCAGACAATCGAGCATTGGCTGGGCTTCTTCCACATCCAGCAGGCGGTGATGGGCCTTCCCCCCTTGGCGCTCGAGCCCCAGCCCGGAGAGCGGGTTCTGGATCTTTGCGCGGCGCCCGGTGGCAAGACGAGTCACATCTCAGAGCTAATGGCCGAGGACGGTCCTCTCGTGGCGGTGGATCCGAAGGAAAAACGGATCCGCGGTCTGCTCGGAAACCTCTACCGATTGGGTTGCATGAACGTCGTCGTGGTCGCCGGTGACGGTCGCCAGCTGCCCCCCGGAGCCTTGTTCGACCGGGTCCTCGTCGACGCCCCCTGCTCGGGGGAGGGCAACTACCGGCGAAAGAAGGGCAGGCTTCCGGACCGATCGGCCGGCTTCGTTGCCTACGTGACCAAGCTGCAGGAAGACTTACTCCGGACCGCGATCCGCGTCACTCGACCCGGAGGCTTGATCGTGTACTCCACCTGCACCTACGCGCCGGAAGAGAACGAGGCCGTCCTCGACCGGGTGCGCCGGGACTGCCCCGTGGAGATCGAACCCATCCCTCTCTCGGCCCCGCACTCCCCGGGTCTCGGGTCATGGCAAGGGCGGCGTTTTCACCCCGAAGTCGAACGCGCGTGGCGCGTCTATCCCCACCACCTGGACTCGGGAGGGCTTTTCATGGCCCGCCTCCGCCGTTTGGACAGCACCGCCGGGGCATCGGCCGCGACAGCTGTCGACGATGCCTGGTCCTCCATCCCGAAGGCGTTCCCAGGCGAGGATCCGGACCGAGCCGCCGAGCGGATCGCCTCCGCTGAACAAGAACTAGCACACTGGTTTGGTTTCACGCCGGAGATCCTCGGGGATCTGGGCTGGCTGGTCCGCGGGAGGCACATCTGGGCGCATACGGCCAAGGTCTGGCCGATCGATCACTGGAGCCAGCAACCACACGCGGGCTCCAGAAGAGTGATATCCGTCGGACTTCGGGCCTTCCGGGCGGGGCCGGGCAGCTTCGAGACACCGACCAGCCACTTCCTCACTCGCTGGGGCAGCCAAATCAGCGACTCGAGGCGCTTCGCCCTCGACCGAGAGACCCTTCGGCAGCTCCTGGAGCATGGAGAGGTCGCAGCCGGCTCAGCGGACAGGGGTCCGGTCGCTCTATCCTGGGAGGGGATCGTCCTGGGTCGTGGAGTCGTTGGGGCCCGAGGGCTCAGACACGAGTTGGGGCGCCCCCACGCGGAGCGTCTGCAGGCCCTGCTCGCTCCGCCCTGAGGGGCGACGCTCCTGCGCCTCATCGAGAACCGAAATAGAATATGTGTTCTAACTATAGGTCCGTGTATCGGCGCTTCGGCCTTGGACTGCTCGGGCAGGCTTGGAGGATGCTCGACCCCGGGATCGTCGGACTCATGAGGAGCCGGAACACACGGCGATCCCCAGGCATTGTGAATGGATGTCTGGAGTTGGCTGCGGATCCGTTCCCGGCCTACTGTACCACCAGCGGGTGCTCCTGACCGGGGTTGCCTGCGGAACCTCTTCCGGGATGGGACAATGAAAGGTACGACGCTGCTCTTTCTTCGCGTGTCGGTCGCGCTCCTCGTCCTGATCTGGGGCATCGACAAGGTCGTGAACGTGCAACACGCGATAAACGTCTCGAACGCCTTTTATTTCGGGCTGCTGAGCTTTCCGGGTCTCGTGCCGATCCTCGGGGTCCTGCAGTGCGTAGTCGCCATTCTTGCCCTGGTCGGTCTCTACCGCTCGATCGTGGACCCCCTCATCGCGCTCATCAACTTCGGGTCGCTCTTCGGGGTCCGAGCGTCGATCATCGACCCTTGGGGCTGGTTCACCGAGGGTACGAACGCGCTGTTCTTTCCCTCTCTGACCGTCTTCGCCGCCTGCCTGGTGCTGCTGGCGTTTCGTCGCGAAGAGACG
>JAHEKL010000111.1 GCA_024638345.1 Gammaproteobacteria bacterium
CGACACGTCCTCCTGGACGATCGCGGCGGGATCCGTCTCGGTGACCGCGCCAGCGTATCGGACTTCGCGAACATTTATTCACACACCCACGACATCCAGGAACCGGCCTTGGTCAGCACGCCCGCAACGATCATCGGAGAGGGGGTCAGGATCACCTATCACGCCACGATTCTCGCCGGCGTGCACGTCGCGGACGATTCGATGGTCGGCGCCTTGGCACTCCAGACACGCGATACGGAGCCGCATCACGTCCACGTCGGGATCCCCGCGAAGCCTGTGAAGAAGAAGGACATGAGCGTCGACCGGAAGACGTTCGGACCGGATCCGCTGGCCGACCCGGCCACGGACTGAGCTCGGAGCGGAGGGTCGCTGTGACACTCCTCCCGTTCTAGCGGCTCAGCTCTCCTGTTCCTCGTAACGCTCCTTCAGGCTCCTTACGACCTCCGGATCCGCGAGAGTCGTAGTGTCCCCCAGGGCTTTGCCGTCGGCGATGTCTCGCAGGAGCCGTCGCATGATCTTTCCCGATCGGGTCTTGGGTAGGTCGGCAGTGAACAGGATGTCCTGGGGGCGTGCGATCGGTCCGATCTTGTCTGCGACGTGTGCCTTGAGCTCAGCCTCCAGTGCATCGGATGGCTCCTGGCCGTCCTTGAGGGTCACGAAGGCCGCGATCGCCTGGCCCTTGACGTCGTGGACCTTGCCTACGACGGCGGCCTCCGCGACCGACTGGTGGTCAACCAGGGCGCTCTCCACTTCCATCGTGCCGATCCGATGCCCCGCGACGTTCAGCACGTCGTCCACTCTACCCAGCACCCACAGATAGCCGTCCTCGCCGCGCTTGGCCCCGTCTCCCGCAAAGTACACGCCATCCCACTTCGACCAATACGTCTCACGGAAGCGCGCTTCGTCTCCATAGATCGTGCGTAGCATGGAGGGCCACGGAGCCGTGATGGCCAGGTATCCGGAATCCACCTCCTCGCCGGCTTCGTTCAGGATCGCCACTTGGACTCCAGGAAACGGTCGTGTGGCGCTCCCTGGCCGAGTCTCGGTGAGACCGGGCAGCGGAGTGATCATGATGGCCCCGGTTTCCGTCTGCCACCACGTATCGACGATCGGGCAGCGCTCGCCACCGATTTGCCGATGGTACCAGATCCAGGCCTCCGGATTGATCGGCTCGCCCACCGTCCCAAGGAGGCGAAGAGCGGACAGATCGTGTCGTGACGGCCACTGCTCGCCCCACTTCATGAACGCCCGGATCGCGGTCGGTGCCGTGTAGAAGACCGAGACCCCATGCTTCTCACACAACTCCCAGAACCGTCCCCGGTCCGGGTAGTCCGGCGCGCCTTCGTACATCACCACCGTGGCCCCGTTCGCGAGGGGTCCGTAGACGATGTACGAGTGCCCCGTGATCCATCCCACGTCCGCGGTGCACCAGTAGACGTCGTCCTCCTTGAGGTCGAACACCCACTTCGTGGTCGCGTAGACCTGGGTGAGATAGCCTCCGTTGGTGTGAACCACCCCTTTGGGCTTCCCGGTAGTACCGGAGGTGTAGAGGATGAAGAGCAGATCCTCGGCCTCGAGCTCAACCGCCTCACAACCCGATTCTACCTCGCCGACGAGGTCGTGATACCAGTGATCCCGCCCCGCCGTCATCTGTGCGTCGATCCCCTCGGAGCCTCGGGCGACGACGACCACATTCGAGATGCTGGGGCACCGATCGACGGCCGCGTCGGCGTTCTCCTTGAGAGGAACGATCTTGCCACGCCGGTAGCCGCCGTCGGCGGTGATCAGTGTCTTGGCGTCCGCGTCGTTGATGCGATCGGCCAGCGATTCGGGTGAGAAGCCCCCGAAGACCACCGAGTGGGGAGCCCCGATCCTGGCGCAGGCGAGCATCGCGATCGCGGCCTCGGGAATCATGGGGAGGTAGATGGCTACACGATCGCCCTTCTGCACCCCCAGATTCTGGAGGGCCTGCGCGAACTTCGATACCTCCTCGTGAAGCTCCTCGAAAGTGAACCGTCGCACGTCTCCCGGCTCTCCCTCCCAGATCAGCGCGGTCTTTCCCCTCCGCTGTCCCGTCAGGTGCCGGTCCAGACAGTTGTACGAGACGTTGATCCGGCCACCCGAGAACCACTTGGCGTGGGGAGGCGTCCAATCGAGGACGCGGTCCCACTTACGAAACCAATGAAGCTCCTCCGCCCATCGGGACCAATAACCCTCGAGGTCGCGCTCAGCTTCCGCGTAGACTTCGTCATCGGAGACGTGAGCCGCCCTCCGGAAGGCCTCGGGGGGCGCGAACGTACGATCCTCGTGCAGGAGATCGTCAAGGGTTCCTTCCGGGGCAGTCATTCCGGTACTCCTTGCCGAAGGTCCGTCGGGTTCGAAAGAGACTGAGATAGAGGCTTCGCGCAGGATCCTGCAAGCCCTGGAGCGATGGCGGCAGTCAGTCGATCACGGGTGGCAACAGCTCAGCCACCTCTGGACGCTCCAGCAGGGCCTCGAAGGCCGCGATCGCCGACGACGACAGTGCGGCCACCGCGGAAGCACCGGCGCACATCGCGGCTCCCGGTATCTTGAGCTTGATTCGGAGCTGCACTTCGGCCTGGGAGGCCGGGGTATCTCCGTGGGGCACGCCGAGTCTAACGGAGACGGGGGTGCGGTATCCTTCCGGCAGGGTTTCCAGACTGGCCCGCGCGACTCGCTCCAGAATTGCCTGAATCGGACCAAGACGCCCCAGACAGGGTCCGTCGAGGACGAGAGCGAGGTTTCCGCGGAGACCGCTCGATGTCTCGTCCAGAAAGGCCTCCATCGCGACACTTTCGGGCAAATCGGTTCGATGGAAGAACAGGTATGCGCTACGAGTGGACTGGCCCGCCCATCGCCCTTCGAACTCGTGGCTCGTGGTCTTCTGCAAGCCGGAGAGCGACCAACCAGCCTCCTCCACACCGCCACGCACCGCCTCCAGCAGGGGTTCCAGCGTGAGGAGGTCAGCCGTTCCCTCGGGCCGGCTCATTCTTGATGACCCTCCAGCCCGGAACGACCCTCGTCGAGGTGCTCGTGCAACCGGGGCAACGTTGACACGCTTTTTCGGCACGCCTTAATATTTTTGAGCAACTGATCGATCTCCATCTCTCGCCGCAGGCTGAGCGCGTATGCCAGTGCAGCAACGGCCGCCGGATGAAGTGCTCCGGGAGGCTCTCGAAGCAAACGGCCAGCGCTTCACGGATCAGCGCGCCGCAGTCTATCGCTTCCTCGCCTCTACGGACGTTCACCCGACGGCCGACGAGGTGTTCCTTGCGGTCCGTGCTGAAGAGCCTGTCATCTCATTGGCCACGGTCTACAAGAGCCTCGAGACGCTGGTGGGTTGCGGGCTCGCCGTGAAGCACGGGTATGCGGATGGGTCGGCCAGATACGACGGTCGGACTGATCAGCATCATCACGCCAGGTGTCTGGAGTGCTCGCGCATGTTTGACCTTCCCACGCGTGTCTCCGCTCGTGAAGCCGAAGAGCTCGGTGGGAGCGTCGATGGCTTCCGGGTCACCGGCTATCGGCTGGAGGTGACCGGCTACTGCAGCGCCTGCGCTTCAGCGGCGTCCGAAGGGCGGTTGGAGCGGGTCTGACGGAATCCTCCCCAAATCGCTTCGAGCTCCCGCCCGGCTTTCGCGGGTCGGTCCATCAGGGCCCCGAAGCGGCGCGTCTAGCCTCTCTGGTCTCCGGGCCCTTCGAGGCCTCTCCACTCGCGTTCGTCATCCCGGCGGACGACGACAGTCTCGGCAATCTGATCCGGTGGGCCTGGGAGAGAGAGGTCCCGCTCATTCCGCGGGGGGCGGGGACCGGAATGCCCGGTGGGAATCTCGGCCCCGATGTCATCGTAGAGGTCGGAGCGGGCTTCCGAGGAATCGAGACGCTCTCGGCCGGCGCGAAGGGAATTCGCGCGGGGGCCGGCGCGACCGGTGCCGAGGTCGACGGTGTCGCGCGAGAACTCGATGGCTTCCTCCCTTTTCTTCCTTCTTCGGCGCGTTGGTGCACCGTCGGAGGGATGGTCGCGAACAACGCGGCCGGGCCCAGAAGCTTTCGATACGGCTCCATCTCGGCCTGGATCGAAGCTCTCGAAGGGTACTTCGCTTGGGGCGAGCCATTCAGGGTCGGCACGGGCGAACCGATTCCGCCCGTGTTTGCCGAGCTCGCGGATTCACTGCGCGGCGATCTGTCCATCTCACGTGGTGACGACCCACGCGACTGGCCCTCCGTTCGCAAGAACTCGTCTGGATACGCACTGGATCGCTTTCTCCGAACCGATGATCCCGTTCAGCTCCTTGTCGGAAGCGAGGGGACACTCGCCATCGTCACCAGTGCCGACTTCCGGTTCGCCCCCCTTCCTGCAGCACGAGGACTCGTGGTGCACCGAGCTGAATCCGCTGCCGAGTTACAGGAGATCGCGCTCGAGTCGGGTGCGCTCGGCGCCACCGCGTGCGAGTTCTTCGGGAGGCGCTTTCTCGAAATCGCTGAGAGGCAGCTCGACCGTGGACTACGCGAAATGGCCAGGTCCGCCTTCGCGCTCGTGATCTTGGAGGTGACCGGCTCTGTCGACGAAGTGGCCGCGAGGGTGAACGAGATCGAGAGGGTCGGCAGGCTGAAAGGATCTCCACCCTTGACCACCCTTGACCCGCGCGCCGTGGAGGACCTTTGGGAGATCCGACACGCAGCCAGCCGTACAATCTCGGAGGAAGCCGACAGGGGGCGGATCTCCGCGCAATTCATCGAGGATTCGGTCGTTCCGCCGGCTGCACTCGGCCGTTACCTGGAGGGGCTGGACAGCATCCTGAGGCGGGTCGGTCTGGACGCCGTCGTGTTCGGTCACGCGGGCGACGCCAACGTACATGTGAACCCGTTGGTCCCTGTGGAGGAGCCGGACTGGCCCATCCGCGTTCAGCGGGCACTCGAGGGCGTGACCGATCTGGTGATTGACCTCGGAGGCACCCTGAGCGGGGAGCATGGGGACGGAAGACTCCGTACGCCTCTCATCCCACGAGTCTGGTCTCCGCCACTCGTTCGTGCCTTCCGCCGGGTCAAGGAAACCCTCGATCCCAAGGGCATCCTCAACCCCGGGGTGGTCGTGCCACGCGCGAAGCAGAATCCGTTCGCGGGCTTTCGGCCACGCCGCACGGCCTACCCCGAGCGGGAGTGAGCTCTGGGCGAGGGACGGGTCCGTGTCGCCATGGGCCGACTTCCCCACCGACGCCCAACCGAGAAAGAGCTTGCCGCACCAGCGACTCATGTAACAGGTTTGTTACTCGTATTGCGACGTTCCAGCGGACTGCGAAGGGAGGGCCGCTTGATCCGACGTTGGAGACTGGGGGCGATCGCCTCGATACCGACCCTCATGGTATCGACCGGCTTCCTGCTCGAGGGGGGCTCAGCTCATGCCGCCGTTTCCGAACGCCTGAGCCGCGCGGATCTGGCCACTCTGAGGGCGGAGGTGTTTGGGCTCGTGAGGGGCCCCGGCTTCGAGGGTGCGGAGTGGGGTGTTCTAGCCGTCTCGCTGGAGAGTGGAGATACACTGCTCTCCCTGGACCCGGATCGACCCCTCGCACCCGCTTCGAATCAGAAGCTCTTCACGACCGCGGCCGCCCTGCACCATCTCGGGCCGGAGCACCGCTTCGCCACCTTCCTGCTCACGGACGGGCGGATCGACAACGGAATCCTGGATGGCAACCTGATCCTTTACGGTACCGGCGATCCGGCCATCTCGGACCAACTCCTGGAGTCACCGATTCTACCGTGGGAGCGATTCGCCGATGAGCTGCTGAAGGCGGGTGTCCGCGCGGTCACCGGCGACCTCATCGCGGATGCCAGCTTCTTTCAGGGACCCGGCCACGCCCCGTCGTGGAGCTCGCGGTATCTGGACAACGCCTACGCGGCGCCGGCGTCTGCGCTGACCTTCGCCGAGAACGTGGTGACCTTTCACATTGAGGGAGGGACGCCGGGCGCCCCTGCGCGAGTCCGGCTGACCCCCGAAGGCGCCGGCCTCCGCGTTCTGAACTCCGCCGTCACCGTGCCCGGGGACTCTCGGAGATTCGTCTTTCTCGAGCGACTGGACCCGGGAGGAGTGATCGAGATATCGGGACGGATCGGCTCGGATTCCCGGGAAGTCTCGCGGGTCCTGCCGGTTTCGGATCCGCCGTCCTTCGCGGGCTCGGTCTTGTTGAACACGCTCAGGACTCACGGAATCGACATCCGCGGCTCGCTCGTCGGGGTGAGCTCGTCCGAGAGCTCACCGGTCACGAGCTCGCGCGTTTTCGCCCCGGCTTTGGGTAACGCGTCGAGGAGCGATCTCCGGACTCTCGCCGTCCATTACTCCCCCCCGCTTCGAGAGCTCATCCAGATCCTGAACAAGAAGAGCCACAACCTCTACGCCGAGACTCTGCTCTTCACGATCGGCAGGGCTTCCCTGGGAGACGGCTCGTACAGTGGCGGCACATCGGCGCTCAGCGCCTACCTCCGCGAGGTGGTCGGTCTGGAAGAATCCGAATTCCGCGTCGAGGACGGCTCCGGTCTCTCGGCCTCGAACCGGACGACCGCCTCGGGTCTGGTCGCACTGCTTCGGCACGTGTCTCGGAACGAGGACGCGGACGTGTTCTGGGCGTCTCTGCCGGAGGCGGGCAATCGACGAGAGCTGCGACGGATGTATCAGAGCCCCGCAGCGGGGAACCTGAGGGCCAAGACCGGAACGATCCGAGGCGTCTCCGCATTGTCGGGGATCGTCCACACCTCCGAGGGAGAGCCCGTCCTGTTCAGCATCGTCTCGAACAACGTACGCTCTTCATCGAGGGCCAAGCGCGTCGAGGACGGGATCGGGATCAGACTCGCGGCCTTCACTAGAGGGCAGCCGACGCGGACCGCGGACTAGGCCGGCTCATCGGCCTGGCCGATCAGGTCGTTCGAATCTCCCCCCATCCGTTGCTCGTGACGACCTCGAGCCGCGCGAAGACGCCTCCTCAACTCCACCTCGGACATCGTCTCCAGGGTGCGGCTGGCCGTCTTCTCGCTGTTCCAGCGCACGTCCTCGAGCCACACTTCGTCCGACTCCGTGCCCTCGATGGGCCGGGCGACGAAGTAGTAGCGGCCCTTGTAGTCCTTGTCGTCCCGGCTGCGAAAGCCAGCTGTCCAAGTCGATCCGTCTCCACCCTCGAACTCGCGAACGAGCTGCGGTCCTCGGTCGTCTTCCTTCATTGGTCCTCCGGCGACTGCGTGGGTTGCAGCATGCTCGGTCCAGGGACGGGGCCACCCAGACCGCGAGCTCGAATCTCCGGGAAGTCGAACAGCAGCAGTCCCTCATCTGTCACGTCGGAGCGTACGCGAAAGCCGTCGTCCATCGAAAAGAGGACCCGCTCTGCGGCGGGAAGCGTGAGCTCCAGGTCTGCCGCGACGTCCGTGGCGGTCAATCTGCCGCCGCGAGCGGCCGCCACATGAAGCACTTGGTTCTGAAGGGACCGCAAGAGCCCCTCTCGCCGGCGATGGAGCGCCTTCAGGCCCCAGGCGAAGGACGAGGCGCCCACGAGACCGAGGGACACCCCGGCAATGATCGGTTCGGCGTTGACTTGTACGATCCCCATACCCAGCAGAGCCAGGGCCAGAATCGCCATCACGACTCCGGCGACGCGACGCACGAGTCCGCCCCTGGGCAACTCCCCAGTCCTCCGTGGCCACGGACGAAGCCACAGCCCGGAACCCGATTCGAGCCGGTCGGCGGAGGGCACGGTACCCAGGGATCTCGACCGTTTCCAAGAGAGCCCGCAGGAGGGACAGACCGTCGCATCGCGCTTGACCAGCCAGTAGATCAGACCGCCGAAGCCATAGGTCAGAAGAGTCGCTCCGACGAGCAGGGCGGCGTGCGAGGCTCTGCGGAAGTAAGGCACACCTTCCCCCACGTATCCACAACCGGGGCACATCGATACCCGCACCTTGTGGACGGACGCGGGATGGGTCACCGTGACCGAAGATCCGGGCCCGGCGCCGCATGAACCGCAGCGCTCGACCTCCTCGTTCAACGGCTCGCCGCACGACCAGCAATACATCGGGTACCTCTTCGAGACACGGTGTGACGGGT
>JAHEKL010000112.1 GCA_024638345.1 Gammaproteobacteria bacterium
TCGCGCGAGGGATTCTGGAACTGCCGCTGTACAGACAATGGTGGACGAGCGAGCTAAAGAGCTCGATCTATTCAGACGAGTTCGTCGAGGCTCTGGAGGTCACCAGCCCGGCTGAGCTCACCAGGCTACATCGAAAGCCTGCGGCGGGAGATTAGGATCATCGTCACGCTTTCAGGTGCAGCAATCGTAGCGACCGCCCGGCTGAACTCAGTAGACCATCGAGTAGGCGATGATGTTGAAGGCCATGCTGAAGGCATAGTTGGAGCGGTCGAAGGGGTACCACGGAAGCTCCGCCCATTCCCATGCATCGCCCAGATCGGTGTTGTGCGCGATCAAGACCATGAGACGGCCATTGTCGTCGAAGATGCCACGCACTGTGGGTGTGCACGATGAGTCGCGGCGACACTGACCATACCGCGCCGGATCCCCTGTGGAGCCGTTCCTCTCGTTGGGTACCTGAAGCACCTCGTCGATCGGGTAGATGATCCGAAAGATCAGGTGATCTTCAGGAACCTCCACGATGTCGTGATCGGGTAGGACCTGTCGGATCTCACGCTCGAAGTTCGCCCACTGGTTCGTATCCCAGAAATCGTCGATGAAGACGAAGCCTCCGGCGAGCAGGTAGCTTCGAAGCCCCTCGACCTCGGGGGGCGTGAGTGCCATGCGACCGACTTCCAGCATGTAGAGGAACGGGAAGCGACGAAGGTGCGGATCGTCCAGCGTAATGGGGTTCTCGCAGGAATAGACGTCCCATCCCAACGTCCGCTTCATGACGAAGAGGAACTGTCGGTCGGCCTTCGGGAAGTCCGTGGCCCAGTCTCCCCCCCCACGACGCCTCCTGGAGGTGTTGTAGGCTCCACGAGTGAAGTAGAAGCTCTGGTGCGGGTTGGGCTCGGCTCGGCCGATGTATCCGGGCGGGCATTCCTCCTGTACGGCACGCGTCGGGCTCGGCACCTCGCTCGCGGGCGGGCGCAGAAGACCAGAAGAAGCCGCTGCGCCCACATCCCCCGTCGGGGCAAGGGCGAGGGTACCAGCTCCCAGCGCCAACGTCGCTCCTGCTCCAAGCAGGCGCACTGTTGTCAAAGCAGACCTCACAGTCGATGGATAATCGGCTACCCGGCGAATCGAGCAGATGTTGGACGTAGAATCAAGCTACATGCCGGGCGGCGCCATGTAGGTTTCCCCTCTGACAGGATTCGGCCCTCTGAGCGGCAGAAACTCCCAAGTGCCTCCGGTGTCTCGGGGAACCCAGCTTCGGACAATCGGCCGCCGATCGAATCAGCGCAACACCGTGGTCTGTTTCGGCTGGGCTCTGGCCCACGAGGGCGAATCAGCCCAGTGAAGGGCCTCTAGGGCAGCCAGCGGGGGACGCTTGCCCCCTCCAGCACGGTGAGGCGAACGATGTCGCTGCCGTCCGCGCGCATCGCGTACAGGTCGCTGATTCCGATCAACAGGTCGACGCTCGCGATCACCATCCACTTGCCATCGGGAGACCAGTCCGCGTCGGTCGTGCGAAAGCCGGCATTGTCGGTGAGCTGGGTGAGCCCGGCTCCATCGGACTGGATCCGGAAGAGCTCGAAGTCCGTTCCTTCCTCGGCGGGATCGAGGAAACGCGCGAACACGACATGCTCGCCGTCGGGGGACCACCTGGCGTTGCCGTCGAACGCCCCTTCCGTAAGCTGAACGACATTCGTTCCGTCCACTCCTGAAGTGTACAGGCCGCCCGTGCCGCCCCGATCGCTTCCGAAGACGATACGCGTGCCGTCGGGCGACCAAGCGGGCCCGATATCGTTCGAATCGGGTGTGTCCGGCGTGAGGTTGGTGACTCCAGAGCCGTCGTCGTTCATCACGTAGACGTCCCGTGTCGTCCCTCCGGATCCTTCGAGCAAGTCGTAGATGATCCGATTCCCGTCCGGCGACCAGGTTGGCCGCCGCTCCGTGGACGCCGTGGTATTGGTGATGTTCACGGGATTGGACCCGTCGATCTGGGCGACCCAGATGTCTCCCGCGAACTCGTAGGCGATCCGAGCGCCGTCTCGCGTTCCCGACACACTGTTTCCGAACAGGGACAACGTCTGTGGGTCTGCACCGAGCGCGTTTCGGGTTTGGATGCCCCCCGAGACCGCGGAGTAGATGAACCGACCGGGATCGGGCTGCAGACAGAACACCACCAAGCCCACTGTCACGTTGCCGAAAAGCGGGATACTTCCGGAGGTGGGCTGGTTGGTTACACGACAGTTCTCCGCAACGCCCCGTATCGTGAAGGGGTGGTTTCGCCGAGCCAGGTTCTCCACCTGTGCTTCGCCGCTGACTGGGAGGGCGATCTCTATACCGTCGTCCAGCACGAACTGGTACCCGTCCGTGTCCAAGTCCTCACCGACCGTCTCGACGACCAGAAGCAGGGTCACGAGGGCGGGCCCCGTCGAATCCGACCCGGAGCATCCGGTCGCGACCAGAAGCACGGCGGCGGTGACGATGGTTCGTACCGGTGGGATGAAGGCGGACATCTGCTTCCTCTGGGGCATCGGCGGATGAAGGAGTGCTTGCGTCCCTGCGACGGCTCGAAGCCGGGCCTTTCAGACGAACCTAAGCGTCGGAGGTCTCTGGGTCGAAGATACCGAAGAGCTTCGAGCGGTGGGGATGGGCGCTGAAACGCTGAAGGGGGCCTGAGAGCTCTCCGCGGCTCCCAGGCCCCCTGTGCCCCCGAGCCTGTGTCTCAGGGGGTAACTGTGATCGGGAAGAACACGTTCGACCAGCAGCACTGATCGTCGAAGCTGCTGTCTTCGGCCTCGAAGTTGTCGGCCCTGACCCGGATCATGTACTGGCCCGGCTCGCTGAAGGTCGCCTGGGTCGTGGAGAGCCCCCAACCCTCGCTCTCGATCAGCGCACTCTCGGGCTGGAGGTCGATCTCGGCCGGTCCCTGGTGCCAGATCCAGGTGGTGTTGACCGGATAGAGGTGGTGGTCTTCCCGGATGCCCCGATCCTGCACGAGAACTGACAGCGTGATCGGCGTTCCGACGGAGGTGGTCGTCCGCCGCGCCACGATCCCCTCCCGGTCCACGGACTCGGGTCCGTCGGAATCGAAACGGATGCTCGGGGGAAGAGAGCCGTGCGCCGCGGCCTCGCGGCTCATCTCGTACGCCGTGGAGGTGGCGCGACCCGGTATCGAGTACGTATGACCGGCGTGGGTCAGGGTCCATACGACCTCCGTGCCCGCCGGTGCCGTGACGGCGAACGAGCCTCGGTCCCGCTTCCCGATGAATCCAGGGCGATCGAACACGGGGAAATGGGTCGGCTGGACACCGTCGTATTCAGCCGGCTCGATGTAGTTGTTCGGGCCCAACGGGATGTCTACCACCTCGTCCGTGTTTCGATTCAGGAAGCCGAACGAGTACGTGACCGTGCCGTCGCCATTGCCGTACCACCCGTCGAAGAAGGGAGCCACGACGTCGCCCGAGGGCTTGAGAGGGGCCAGAGGATAGTCGGGCAACTGCCCCTCTGACGGAGTGCCGACCAGCAGGAGCAGCACGCATCCCAGGGTCGCCCTCGCGACCGAGGCGTTCATCGGGCACCTCCCGTCATGGCGACCGGCTGCTCCGTTTCGCGCTCTGCGAGTAGCCGCTCGTACCCCTCCTGGTCCAGGTGTGTGACCGCGATCCAGGCGTGCGACATCTCGTCCGTCGTCCGTTGACCGGCGGCGACCCATTGGTCGGGGTCGGGATTGTGAGGATTGTTCGCGGAGTTGTCATACCACGCGGTCAAGATGAGCACGGCTCCCGCCGGGATGAGAGGCTGGTATCCCTCCTCGTAGATGTGGCTGAGGTTCCAGCCAGCGTTCCAGTTCGAAATCATGCTGATCCACTCGCGCTCACCGGACTTCGAGTCGAACACCTCGAGTCCCATGGCGACGCCGCGCAGGTGCAAGTGTGGCTGGAAGCTGTCGAGTCGGACCGGATGATCGAAGGAGTGGAACCCCTGAGTCATCAGCTTGCCGTGGGGCGGGATGTCGTAGTCGCCGCCCTGGAGGCGGTAGGAGCGAAGATCCTGCGGGTAGGACGCTTCTTCGTCGAAGTCCTCGTCGTGATACCAGATGCCGACCTCGACCTGGTCGTCGTGGACCTGGTTGCCGTCGGGGTAGTAGTGGATGCTCCAGCTCACGCGAGAGTTCGCCGGTGCGGTCCGGCACGCATCCTGGGGAACGATTTCCCCGAGCTTGCCCCGCGCGAATTCCGATAGACGGTCGAAGTCCTCCCATTCGCCAGCTTCGTTCTGCACGAGAAAGCGGGAGTTCGCATGGTGGGTCGAGCCCATGGCGGGGACGGAAGGTTTGGTCTCGATCGCCTTGATGCAGCGGTCTTCGTTGATTCCCGTAGGCACCACGGGCTCCCACCACAAGTCCTGGCCGTTCGCAGGCACGGTGTAGGGGGCGGACGGGATCACGTGATCCGGCGGGCCGAACTCGCCCGCGAGCCGCCACTCACTCATGTCGGGCCATTCAACCGGATCGGGCAGGGCAGTCGGATCGCCCAACGGAGCTCCGGCGTCCACCCACTCGACGATCGTCTGGATGTCCTCTTCCGATAGCCGCTTGTCACCCTTCAGCTGCTGGATGCCGATGTCGGTGTCGTAGTGATACGGCGGCATCTCGCGTCGGGTAACCAAGTCCTTGATCATCGGAGCCCAGGGCCGAACCTCCTCGTAGCTCATGAACGACATCGGCCCGATCTGACCCGGCTGATGGCATACTTGGCAGTTCTCCTGGAGGATTGGCGCAACATCCTCGGCGAACGTGACGTCGTCGGGGTCGCCCGGATCCGCTTCGGCTCCTCCGACGACCAGGAACACCGCGATCAACGCCGTCGCGAGGGCGGCTGGCCAACGGAGCGGATGCCCAGGGGACTCGGTCATGACTCGGCTCATGGTATTCTCCTCGCTTCGATGTTACCCGGGAACGGCGCCCGGCACTGCACACAGGACCCGATGGATGCGCCGCACTCGAAAGATGACGGCTGAGTCGCGGCCGGAAGAGTGGGAATAAGGCGGATCGCGATGTAGGGAAATTCCCTACACGATGGCGCTCGGGTCGGGATGCGGTAGGTCGCTGTCGGTGCAGGCGGGATGGCGCGGCGCTCTCAGACCTGTCTTAGCAATCCCGACTTCAGAGCGAAGCGGACGAGCTCGGAACGGTGGTTGAGCTCCAGCTTCTCCATGATCCGCGCGCGGTAGGTGTCGACGGTCTTCGGCGAGATGAAAAGCTTCGAGCCGATCTCGGTGGACGAGTATCCCTCTGCGGTCAGAGCCAAAACCTCGCGCTCGCGAGGGCTCAGCATCTTCAGGCTGGGTCCATCCTTCTCCCCGGAGTCGCGCAGGTGCCTCAAAAGGAGGGCCGTCGCCTGGGCCGGGAGGTAGACCTCGCCCTTGGCGACGGTACGAATCGCTTCGATCAGGTCCCGATCGGCGCTCGACTTGGTGAGGTAGCCGCTCGCGCCCGCCTCCACCACAGGCACGAGGTATTCTTCCTCGGCATGGACCGTGAGCACGAGAACAGCGACGCCGATGTCGAGCGCGGCGATGCGGCGTGTGGCTTCCAACCCGCTCGTGTCGGGCATGGAGAGATCCATGATGACGAGGTCCGGACGCAGCTCGAGTGCCAGCTTCACCGCCTCGGATCCAGAACCCGCCTCCCCCACGACCTCCACGAAATCCTCGGTTTCGAGCAGCGCTCGGAGCCCAGCCCGAAACATCGGGTGATCATCGGCGAGGAGGACCCTCAACTTCCCGTCTTCACCCATCTCCCCCCCTCGGTTCGACCCTTTCTCTCCCCGGCCCGGTCACTGGTTCCGACTGGACGACAGGAATCCGAGCGCGAACCCGTGTGCCGTGACCAGGGGCGGAGTCCAGCTCGAGGATCCCGCCGGCAATCTGAGCCCGCTCCTCCATTCCGACCAATCCCAAGCCACCGCCCGCTTCCCCGGTGCGGGCAAGATCGAAGCCCACGCCGTCGTCCTCGATCTCCAGAACGATCTCGTCGCTCGATTCGCCGGAGTGCATGGCCAACCTCACGTGCTGGGCCGCTCCGTGGCGAGCCGCGTTCGAGAGCGCTTCCTGAGCGATCCGATACACCACCAGGCTTTGCTCCGGTGAGAGCCAGGACTCGGAGCCATCGAAGCTGAGCTCCACGCTTCTCCTGGCGAATCTCGTCCGCGCGAAGGACCGGAGGGCCGCAGCGAGCCCCACGTCCTCCAGCTCGGGCGGGCGAAGTCCCCGGGCGATCCGACGAACGCCGTCGACGATGTCGGTTACGCGCGCCCTCAAACCGGAGATCTCCTCGGCTCCGGGTCGGTCTCCCAGACGCTTCTCCAAGACGGCCAATTCCATGAGGAGCGCTGCCAATGACTGCGCCGTTTCGTCGTGAAGCTCGCGGGCGATACGACGCCGCTCCTCCTCGGCCGCGTTCAAAGCTGCGATGCCGAAGCCCTTGAGCCTCTTACGCTCCGTCAGGTCTCGGACGACCGCGATGATGGTGTCCGCACCCGAGGACCTCATGGGGCTGAGCGAGATCTCCACGGGAACCCGCACGCCGTCTCGTCGGACTCCCTCCAGCTCGAGCCCGATGCCCATGGGGCGCGGGTCGGGACTATTCACGTAACCCGAGCGATGGCTCCGGTGGGTTTCCTGGAGCGCGGCGGGAACGAGAATCTCGACGGGCTGCCCGACGAGCTCGCTGGCCTCGTACCCGAACAGACGAAGCGCCTGCGGGTTTGCCCGAACGATGGTGCCACTGGAGTCGACCAGAAGAATGCCGTCCGGGGCGGCTTCGAAGACCGCGCGATCATCCGCGGAGGGTCGATGGGACAAGTGGGACCCGGAGCCGGTCGGTGGGAAGAGGATGGGGGGCAACGAGTCGTTGCCGCCGAGAAGATGCCCCGGGGTCCCGTGGCGGGCAAGACTCGTGATGTCAGCTCGCGGCTTGATCGATCTCCCGAAGCAGACGCCAGGCCGGGTTCCCTCCCGTTGGCCAAAGAAGTCGGTCCGAGATTCGGTTGAGGGCGATTCTCACGCGGCGGAAGCGCTTTGCGACGAAGCGGAAGACCGGCACCAGCTCGAGGTCTTTCGCCTCTCGGGCGGTTGCCGCTCTGGAGAACCCGGACGCGCCCATACGCTCGTAGTATTCGAGCGGCGGCGCCCCGCGCCTCCACTCCTTGGCTTCGATGTGCTGGGGGAAGAGACCCGCGAGCCACAGGGAGAAGTTGCCGAGGTGTGTGTCGAACAGGAAGCGCCTGCGGTCGTCTCCCTCGTCCCTCTTCATCACGATGTCGACCAGGTAGTGGAGCTCCTCCCCGTCGCGCTCCGCGCGGTAAGCGCTGCGCTCCTCACCGAACCGGACGACGATACAGGCCACGTAATCCGCGACGGACCGGCTCTCGATCCCTCCTTCTAGAAGGGCCTGACGGACGAGTACATAGGCGATCATCTCCGGAGGCACCGACACCTCGGGGCTGGTCAGCAGGGCGTTTCGGGTGCGGGGATCGTCCAGAAGCACGTCGAGCCCTCCGTCCCGCAGGCGCTCGCTGGCCGCACGAATCAGATCATCGTCCTGGCCGCCCAGGAGATACACGAGCTGCTGGGCGTCCTGCCGCCCGAAGGATGCTCGAATCGTCGGTACGATCATCACGCTCCTCCTCCGGTGTCGCCAAGGGAGAAACCGGCCGCCGGCTACAGATGTTTCTAGTCTGGAGTTCGACTGCAAGTTCCGGGCGCAACCACACGGGAGGGGCTGGCCGAGGAGGCGGGGGGCCCCGCAAGCCTAATCCGTGGGTGGGTATCCGAGCCCGTGAAGACACGCAGCGATTTCGGGCAGGATCGCAGGGTCGTCGATGGTGGGAGGCACGGCGTGTTCGACCCCGTCGGCCATCTTCTTGATGGTGCCGCGGAGGATCTTGCCGGATCGTGTCTTGGGAAGCCGGTTGACCACGGCCGCGATCTTGAACGAGGCGACCGGTCCGATGCGTTCTCTGACTAGCCCGACCAGCTCTACGACGACGTCGCCGTGAACTCGACGGACGCCGGACTTCAGGACCACGAGTCCGATGGGCAC
>JAHEKL010000113.1 GCA_024638345.1 Gammaproteobacteria bacterium
GGCGCAGGAGGTCGTGCAGCCCGCGGACTCGATCCCCGGCGCCATCACCCCCGGGGGTGCCTTTCTCCGATCGGTCTTGGTTCCGGGGTGGGGTCACATCGCCACGGAATCGTACGGCCGGGGAGGATTCTACATCGCCGCCCAGACGGCCAGTCTCTGGATGCTCTGGCAGACCCTGGACCGCAAGTCAGAGGCGTCCGCATTCGTCGAGCTGGAGCGGGAGTTGGCCACGGCGAGAGTCATCGCGGGTGGGATGACGGATCCGGACTCGGTGCTGACCGCCGTCGATGCAGATCCAGCGGTGCAGGATCGGGAGGCGCTCGTCGAAGCACGGGGTCAACAGGTCGAGGACTGGTCTGCGCTTTCCATCTTTCTCGTTCTGCTAGGTGGGGCTGACGCGTTCGTGGCCGCGCACCTGGCCGACTATCCCGAGCCCCTCAACTTCCGTGTCGTTCCCCTCGGAGCCGGCCGCACCGAGGTGGGGCTCTCGATCCCGTCGAGCGTCCTCGGACCTCTACTCCCCTGGCGTCGCTGAAGGGGTCCAAGCGTCCGATCAGGTGTCGTCCCAGCGCTCGAGGCTTGGAGCGCGGCCCTCGTTCAGCACCACGTAGGTTCGGTGCGTGATCCAGTCACCGGCGTTCAGGTAGTACCTTCGCGGAGCGACCTCGACGCGAGCGGGGACGTGCGAGTGTCCGAGTAGGACGAGATCGAGCTCCTCATCCTCGACCAGGCGCTCTCGGGCCCAGCGTTGAAGGGCCTCTGCCCGAAACTTCTTGCTCTCGGAGTCCGCACCGTCGGCGTCGGTTCGGGAGACCTTGCGGGCGATAGCCGACGCGACGTCGGGATGCACCCACCGAAACGCGCCGCGGGCCAGCCGGCTTCGAAGCACGCGTTTGAGAACTCGGTAGCCCAGGTCGCCCCCGCCCAGGCCGTCGCCGTGTGCGATCAGACAGCGGTGTCCGGCGAGTGAGATCTTCACCGGATCCTTGTGGAGCACGAGTCCCACCTCCTCGCTCAGGTATTGGCCACCCCACCAATCGTGATTTCCACCCATCAGGTGGACCGGCACGCCCGCGTCCACGATACCGGCCAGAATGCCGAGCACGCGGGTGTGTCCCCTCGGTACCACGCTTCCCCATTCGAACCAGAAGTCGAAGAGGTCCCCGTTCAAGAAGATCACCCGCGCGTGCTCGCCAGCATGCTCGAGCCAGCGGTGAAAGGCCAACTCCTGGACCTGGGGTGTGGCGCCCAGGTGCTGATCAGAGGCGAGGTATGCCGGACCGGGATGCATGGTCGCCAAGTTACCCCGAGTGCCCGGGGGTGGGAACCCGTGGCTATCCCTCTCTTCCAGCCGTTCGTTATCTTCTCCGCATGACCATCCAACCACCGCTGAAGTCCGCGCGTCCCGCTCATTCTTCGCCCCGAACGAAGCGGCGCGACGGGTCCAGCGCGCCCACCCATCGATTGGGGCACCTGGTGGCCGCACTGCTCCTGACGGGCTGTGCGAGCGCGCCTCCGGTCCCTACGGCTCCCCCGCCCGACGCGAATCAGGTGGCGCTGGGCGCCACCCGTGCATCCGAGCTCGACGTTCCGTATCGGCTCTTCTTCGAGTGGTCGGTCGTCGAGCCCGGCAGTCGTCTCAGTGGGCGCGGGGTCGCACGGATCGAGCCTCCGTACCGTGCGCGATTGGATCTCTTCTCCTCGAACGGCGAGCGCATCGCCGCGGCCGCCCTCGATGGAGGAACTCTCCGCGTCGCCGAGGACAGGCAGACCGAGGTGCCTCCTCCGGCGCTCTTCTGGGGTACATTGGGTGTCTTCCGTCCGGGGACCGGAGTCGCGTTGATGGGAGGTCGTCGATTCCCGAATGGGGACATCGAGTTGCGTTATCAGCAGGCGGACGCCACTGAGCTCCTATACCGGCTGCGCGCGAACCGGATCGAGCGCATCGACCTCCGCCGGGGGGGGCGCGCCCGGGAAGAGGTCGCACTCACCCGAGTGGAGGGAGAGCGATTCCCCCGCCGCGCGACATACCGGCATCTGGATGATGTGCGCGAGCTGAGCATCACACTGGAGAGTATCGAGCATGCGGAATCGTATCCGACGGACATCTGGGATCCGGCGCTTTGATCTCAGGGGGATTGCGCCTTCCCTGATCGCCATCGTCGGGGTAGGGCTCTCCGCAGGATGTAACTACACCTTCCAGGCAGGAGCTGGGCTGCCTTCGCACGTCCAGACCCTCGCAGTCATCCCGTTCGAGAACGAGACCGATCGGTTCGAGATCTCGCAGGAGCTTCACCAGCTGCTCCTGGACGAGCTGCCACGCACCTTCGGAGTTCGAACGGGCGGGGAGGAGTTCGCAGAGGCCCTCGTTCGGGGCACCGTCCGTCAGTATTTCGTCCAAGCCGATTCCTATCGTCCGGAAGCCGGAGGGGACCGCACGCAGGTCGTGCAGAGACAGGTGCGCGTTCAGGTCGAAGTCCAGGTGATCGACCAGGTCAACAACCTGATTCTGTGGGAAAACGCGGGGCTGTCCGGGGAGGGCGAGTTCCTCGACGCTGCCGGGGACGAATCCGCCGGTCGCGTGCTGGCGCTCGAGAGGGTCGTTCAGGGCATCATCGACGGACTCCAATCCAACTGGTGAGCTCGGACATGCGTCTCCGGCTCGGAACGCGGGGATCGCTCCTCGCGGTCACTCAGAGTCGCTGGGTGGCGGAGCGGCTCGAGGCCGGCTCGAATCTGAAGGTGGAGCTCGAGGTCATTCGAACGTCCGGAGACATCCTGCAGGACCAGCCGCTCCCGGAGATCGGAGGGAAGGGGCTCTTCACCAAGGAGCTGGATCTCGCGCTCCTCGACGGCAAGATCGACTTGGCGGTCCACTCGCTCAAAGATCTTCCGACCGACCTCCCCGAGGGGGTGTCCATCGGGGCGATTCCCGAGAGGGAAGACCCTCGCGACGTCCTGATCGTCCGCTCCGGTCTCCCGGAGACCCTGGACGCACTGCCGAAGGGTGCGCGGGTCGGGTCCAGCTCACTCCGGAGAGCGGCCCTCGTCCGGGTCCTAAGGCCGGACATCAGGGTCGACGATATCCGGGGAAACCTCGATACGCGTCTTCGGAAGCTGGAGCGAGGGGAGTACGAGGCGATCGTGCTGGCAGCGGCCGGGATCCACAGACTCGGCTGGAGCGACCGGATCACCGAATACCTGGATCCCGGGAGTTGGCTGCCGGCACCGGGGCAGGGTGCTCTCGCCGTGGTCGTCCGCACGGAAGACCTGAGTGGAGCTTCCTGGCTACGATCGCTCGACCACCTTCCCACGCGCGCGGCTACCATGGCAGAGCGCAGACTGCTGGAAGAGCTGGGCGCCGGATGTCGGCTCCCAGTTGCTGCGCTCGGTCTTCCCTTCGGTGGTGGGCTCAGGCTTCGCGGCATGGTCGCCCATCCCGACGGCAGTCGCATGGTCCGGGCCGAGAGCACCGGGGCTCAGGACGACCCCGACGCACTCGGTCGCAGGGTGGGTCACGAGCTTCTCGAGCGGGGTGCCGACCTCCTCCTGGAGGATCTCCGGCACGAAGTCGAAGGAAGCAGCCGGTGAGTCGCGACGGCCGGGGAGAACGGGAGCTCCGCGAGGTCCATTTGGAGCGAGATGCGGTGCCCTACGCGGAAGGCTCCTGTCTCGTCTCGTTCGGCGACACACGCGTCCTTTGCTCCGCATCCGTGGAGGAGAGCGTTCCGAGCTGGAGGGAGGCCAGCGGTTCGGGCTGGGTGACGGCCGAGTACGGGATGCTGCCGCGCTCGACCCACACCCGCAGGGGGAGGGAGCGAGCCGGTCCCAGCGGACGCACGAGCGAGATCCAAAGGCTGATCGGCCGCTCGCTCCGGTCGGTGTCGAATCTGAGCGCGCTCGGAGCGCGCACGGTCATCGTCGACTGCGACGTGCTCCAGGCCGATGGCGGGACCCGGACGGCTTCGATCACTGGTGCGTGCGTGGCGTTGGCGCTCGCGTTCGACGACCTGGTCGCCACTGGGCGCGCCGAGGTCTCCCCACTCACGGATCTGGTGGCTGCGGTGAGCGTGGGCCTGATCGATCAGGGCGTGCGGCTAGATCTGAATTATCGCGAGGACCAGGAGGCGCAGGTGGACATGAACGTGGTGGGCACGGGGGCAGGCACGCTCGTGGAGGTGCAGGGCACCGCCGAGGGCGCGCCGTTCAGTCGGGACGATCTCGATGAAATGATGACCTCCGCCCTCGCGGGAATCCGCCTCCTGACCGGCCTACAACGCGAGATACTGGAAGAGGTGTCCGGTTGAGGCTCGTGCTGGCGACCCGGAGCGGTCACAAGCTCCACGAGCTGAGGGCGATTCTGCGAGGCGTGCCCGACCTTCAGCTGGTGGACTTGAACGATGTCGGGATTCCCGAAACGCCCGCTGAGGACGAGATCGAGGTCTACGAAACCTTCGAAGAGAACGCGGTCGCGAAAGCCCGCTACTTCCACGAGCGATCCGGTCTGGCGACGGTCGCTGACGACTCGGGTCTGGTCGTCGACGCCCTGGGGGGCGCGCCGGGGGTCCGCTCCAAGCGGTTCGCACCCATCAGCGGAGAGCTCTCCGGGGAGGAGCGGGACCAAGAGAATCTGGAGCACCTCCTCAGAGAGTTGGCCAATGTGGAATTGGCCGAGCGGACGGCGCGGTACGTGTGCGTCGCGGCTCTCATCGACCAGGACGGCGGGACGCCCCGAACGTTCGTCGGGACGGCTGAAGGCCTCATTCTCGGAAACGGAAGGGGAAGGGGCGGCTTTGGATACGATCCGGTGTTCTACGATCGTGCCTCGGGCAACACGTTCGCCCAGTTGACCCCGGACGAGAAGAACGCGATCAGCCACAGGGGAGCCGCGTTTCGGGCGCTCGCGGGCCACCTGTCCGGGTCGGATTCCGCATCCCCGTGATCTCGATGCCCGATGCCGACCGCCCCGGCCGAAACGCCCCTACCGCTGGACTTCTCGGCGATCTCCCCCGTATCCTTCTGGGTAGACTTCGATTGAACGGCTCATACCCTCGAGAGGAGGGATCATGTCGCGGCCCCTGAGCGCCTCGTTGCTAGCGCTTCTCTGGATTCAGACGCCCGTTCTCGCCCAGACGGCGAGTGGGTGCGAAACCTCACTCTCTGTGGAGGTCAGCATCTGGCGCGGGCTAAACAGCTCGCCGGACGTGGCCTATCTGCCCGAGCAGATCTGCGCCACCACGACCATGGGAGCGGTGCAGGCAGAAGAACCCCTGCCGGCCACTCCCTGGGGGGTTCCGGGCCTCGAGGAGATCGCGGCCCTCGTGCTCTCGTCTCCCGAGGTCGAACGTCTCTCGGAGCCGCCCCCGACCGACCCCGAGCAGCCGCCGGTCCTGTCCGGTGCAGACGTCGCGTCTCCGACAGGGTCCGGGCAGCCGAGCCTGCGCACCGTCATCGTCAGCGCCGGCCCCGACGGAGAGACGATGCGCATCCTTCATCTGAGGATCATCGAGGCGAGCCCCGGGCTCCTCGATGTGTCGGTTCAGGCCGGGGCCCAGCGTCCGCTTCGACTGGTTTGGACCAGAAGCCCTCAGGCGCCGGAGTGGGCGCCTGCCTGAAGCGCGACCCTACTCGACGATGCGGAGGATCCGAAGCAGGCTGCTGTCGTTCGGATCGAAGTCGTCGGCTGGTGCGATGGCGGTGTACTGAAGCCAGCGAACCCATACCTCGTTGTTGCCGTCCCACGACTCCAGCCAGACACCCGCGAGGTTGCTGATCGGCACCGGCTTCCGCCCGTTCGCGATGTCAGGCCAGTCGGTCGGATCGAACATCACGATCGGCCGAATCCTGCGGCTAGACACATCGACTGGAGTGCCGTCGGAGTGCACAGGCCAGCCAATCGACGGGTCCCAGCTCTGGGCCTGCTCGTTGGGGTCCGTGAAGATGTCCCTGAAGCCCTGTCGAGTGGGGCCCACCATGTTGCCGGGCTCTTTGAGCACCTCATCGCCCAGCTGGTGCTCGCCTGACGGCCTCCAGCAATCCCGGATCGCAGCCCGAAAGTCGTTCCCGCCCCGGTTACCCGGGAGAGCCAGGGAATAGTACCAGCCCGGCTGGGGTGATTCCTTGGTGTCGGCCGTGGTGAGCTGGATCTGAGACCCGATGTCCATGGCCTCGTATCCGGTGCCCCCCGGGCCAGGAACGTAGTGGTCGACGCCGTCGTCCCAGACGTCCCCGATCTCATTGGGACGAAAGCCCGGAATGGACGGATCCCACTCGAGCCAGCGATCGGGCACCGCGAACGGCAGAATGCAGTCCGTTGCGATCCCCGGCCATGCTTGCGCGGCCGCCGCCGCTCCGATGTTCACGACATCGATTCCCATCGCCCTCGCGAACACGGTCGGAAGCGGATTGCTGCGAGCCTCACTTCGCTGGACTCGCACTCGGACCTTCTGCGAATCCAGGATGACGTCGATATCCGTGTCGGGGAACACGTCCGGGGTGACCCCACGGACCTGGTTCAGCTCGGCGAAACGCTCGGCCTCTACCCGGGCTCCTGCCTCGTCGCCCGGCCTACGCAGCAGATAGCCCGCTCCGGCGTGCGCGCCGGCCTCTGCCGCTCGCTGCGCTTCGCTCCGCGCGACGAACCATATCCCCGTGTCGATGGCGAGTGCGGCAATCCCCAAGAAGACGACCGCCATGAGTGCAACCATATAGAGCACCGCGCCTCGTTCGCCGTCGGGCCCGAATACGGTTCGCAATTTCATGTTCTTCTCCTGCGGGATTCACCCGCCCCGGTGGATCTCAAACCCGTCGACATCGGTTTCCAGAATCTCCTAAGTGGTTGCAAATAAAGTGCCTTGCCGGCCCCGGTCCTGGTCGGTGAAGGGCACGTGGCGTCGGTGCAACGACTTTTGAGGGGGGTAAACATATGTTGTCAGTCCGCCTTGCGCGAGTACCAGCCGAATTTGTTGCGTCGACGCAGCAGAGGAGTTGCATGGATGAAACGAAATCCGGGCCCCCGGAGGCCGTCCAAAGTCGAGGAGAAATCGCTCATTCGGCGACCGTAGATGGCGGCGGATCGTTGCCCGACGTATCTCTTCCCCCCGTTGTGCTGTCCTACCAAAACCGAAAACCCGGGGGTCTGCCGATGCCTGCCATCACTCTGAACGAAGCACGATCGATCATCTCCAAGACTTTCGAGAGGGGCCTGGACATGGGTCTCAAACCCCTGTCGGTTTGCGTGCTGGACGCGGGAGGTCACCTGAAAGCCTTCGAGCGTCAGGATGGTGCGTCGAATCTCCGCTTCCGCATCGCTCATGGGAAAGCATTCGGCGCGATCGGATTGGGTGTAGGCTCTCGGGCGCTCATGAACCGAGCGGAGAGCCAGTCCTACTTCATCCTCGCGGCCAACGGAGCGTTCGATGGTAATCTCGTGCCGGTACCAGGCGGGGTCTTGGTGAAGGAGGCAGGCGGTGACATCATCGGTGCGGTCGGAGTCACGGGGGACACTTCGGACAACGACGAGGCCGCAGCGGTGGCGGCCATCGAGGCAGTGGGATATGTGGCGGATACGGGCTGAGGATGGGTAGTGTGAAGGAAGCCGGGCCCGCGGGGCGGTAGCGCCGCCCGCTAGCGCGCCCCATTCGGGCGCGGAGCTCAGTAGCGCGGTTGCCCTGGGAGCGAGAGCGGACCAGCGAAGATGATGACCTTGTTAGTTAGGACGGGCGGAGTAGCACTGGTCCTCGGTGGATTCCTGGCCTTCCGTACTCTGGAAGCGCTCTTCTCTCCGGATGGCCAAATCGAGTCCATCGGGTATCGAGCGGCTGTGGTTGGGTTCCAGCTCGCCCTGATTGGCCTCGGACTGTGGATAATTGCCAGACCTCCTCGGCTGAGGATGCCAACGCTAGGTGAATTGTCCCTCCTGGTTGCAGCCAGCGCCATCGCCGTTGGATTGGGCGAATTGACTCTTCGGTTCTTCAATACCGGACGACCTCAAGATCCGGTCATTGCTGTCGGTC
>JAHEKL010000114.1 GCA_024638345.1 Gammaproteobacteria bacterium
CATGGGCCACGCCGCGAATCAGGTTTCCGAGTGTCGCCAGTTGGGCCGAGCGGACCAGGTCCGCCCGCACCCGGTGCTCGCGCGCCTCGACTTCTTCAAGCTCCTTGCGGAGAGCGTTCAGCTCCCGCGTCGCAGCCCGCAGCCGTTCCGCGAGCTCGTCCGCGCCGAGGGTCTCTGCAGGTCCAGCGCTCATAGAAAGGCCTTCACCAGCTTCTCCCGGAATCCCGCCAGCTCTCCATGCGCCGCCTCCAGAGCGGCCACGCGGGCAGAGAGCTCATTGAAGAGCGCCGAGCGCTCCACGCCGTTCCTCACGATCAGCTTCAGGTGTTCGTTGTCCCATGGCTTCTCGAGGTAATAGTAGAGACCGGCCTCGTTGATCGCCCGGATCGCGTTCTCCTTATCCGCGTATCCGGTGAGCAGGAGGCGAGTCGCCTGCGGCTGCCTCCGACGCACTTCCTTCAAGAACGAGATCCCGTCCATCTCCGGCATCATGAAATCCGCAACGACCACGCTAATGGGTCCTGCTTCGTCCACGACCCGCCGCGCCTCGATCGGAGAGCAGTATGTGAGCACGCGATAGGGCGTCTCGAGAGTCAGGAACCCCTCGAGCGACCGAACCACCATTTCCTCGTCGTCGACGAGCAGGATGGTATCCTTGCCTTCCTCCTGCATCGACTACCTCCCTAGGTGACGAGGGCGCGAACCCTTCGAGCGAGGCCCTGAAGGATCCCCGCCGCCAGCTCCGGATGATCGGAGAGCAGTTCCTGGAAGTCGGAACGGGTGATCCGGATCAACCTGGTGGCCTCGAGAGCGCGGGCGCCCACGACGCTCGGATCGGTGTCGATCAACGACCATGTGCCGAAGGGTGTGTTCGGGCCTGCGGCCAAGGTGTGGTCGGCCACTCCACTCAGCTCGACTGCTCCTCGGACGATCACGTAGAGGCAGTCGTTCAGATCACCGGCCCGGATGAGGACCTCCCCCGGTTCAACGTCTACCTCCTCGGCGATCGAAGCCAGCAGCCCTAGGTGTGAGCTGCGGGCACCCTGAAGCAGATCGACTCTTTGGAGCAAGAAGACCTTCTCGATCAGCTCCAATCGTTGGCCTACCTCGTCTGCGGAACGCTCTTCCCCGCCGCGAATCCACCCGGCGACGGTCGAGAGCCAGGGATCCGGACCCCCCGCGAGCTCGTCGAGCACGCGGTCCGAATCGGAGTTCGCATGCGGTGGTCTTCGATCCGGTTCGGTGGCGAGGACTGGAAGCACGCGGATGAAGACGTCGCGACCTACGGTACGCTCCAGCCACTCGAGGGCATTGGCCCGCGCCCGTTCCTCCGTCCGGGTGACGGCGAAGTGCGAACGGTATACCTCGTCCGGTGAGAACACCAGGCCGAGCAGTCGAAAAGCCGCCTCCCTCCGGTCCTCCCAGGCCTCGGTCAGGGCTCGGCCCAGCAACTCGACTCCCGGGGTCTGAGGACGACCCGAGCCGGCTCCTACCAAGGAGGCTCGGAGCCCCGCGAGTCGCTTGCCTTCCTGTGCCTCGTCGATGGCCGCCGATACGACGGAGGCAGTATCCAAGGCGAGTCCGTCCCCGTTGCTCGCTCGAAGCTTGTTCAGTGTCTTCAGGGCCTGGTACCGAAGGGCGCGATCGGCTTCGCCATCAATGACCAATGCGCTCAGGATCCGTACGGGATCTGGACCGCCCATGCCTCCCAGAACCGAGGGAAGAGTCCGTCGAACGATCGGGTGCTCCTTCGGATCCAGAAGGCTGCGGGCGCACAGATCCACCGGATGATCCGCCGCCGCCACGAGGGCGTGGCGTGCCTCACCCCTCAGGGACGGATGAGCCAAGGTCGAGATCAGTGCCTTTTGGAGATCAGTCGAGCCCACCAGGCCGGCGCTCCGCACCGCGGCGGCAGCGACCTCGTCATCTTCGTCGTCGAGCAGCGTTGTTAGGATACTGCTAGCGGCTGGTCCGGACTCGAGGAGTCCGGCGGCGAGCGCGATCTCCTTTCGCGTATCCGAATCCATTCTTGCGAGCGCCTCAACGAGTGGCCCGGTCTCGGATTCGGCTTCCGGGAGCAAAGCATGCAGGTGTCGGGACGCGAGGACGCGCATCCCCGGAGTCACCGCGATCGCACTCGCGAGCCACGCCAGGGTAGCGCAACGCTCCCTCGTGCTCTTCGACCTCATTTGCTCCGCCAGAATCGTCTCGCGCTGCTCGTCGCCTTCACTCCTGGCGATCAAAGCGTGCACCGCGGCTACTCGGACCGGCTCGACGTCATCCTCCAGCCGTTCGCGGATCCGGTCCGCGGGGACGAGATCGGGGAATCGACCCAACAGCCGAAGCACCCGGCGTCTCACCTCCGGCTCTGGGTGCCCGAGGAGAAGCTCCAACTCGTCCGCGAGGTGTCCCGCGTCCACGCTTCCCGCCTGCTCCACCAGGTCTAGTCCGAAGCCCACCTCGACCGTATCGCCCCGCAGGGCCGATTCGACCATGGCGAGGGTGCTCCGCTCGGTGAGCGAGGCGAACCCACCGTCCAGGTTGGCAAACCGTCCTCGGATCGAATCCGCGAGCGCCAGCACGTACTGACGCTTGGCCGCCAAGGCCATGAGGCACCAGACCGCCGAGAGCGCGAGCGCCACCCAAGCCACTCGACGGTAGTCGATAAAGGCCAGAAGGACGAAGATCAGTAGACCGGAGAGCGCCTTCCCGAGGCCCTTCTCCACGGCCACGTCGACGTACGCTTTCGCCTTGAGCTTGAGCTCGGTGGGAACGGGTATGTAGAGGATTTCCCTTCCCGTGCGCTCCGCCGAGTAGCGGAAGGTGGCGTCACCTGCTTTGGCGAGCGTGGCCGTCCACACGCTGAAGGCCACCGCCAACGCGGTCGTGAAACCGAGCATCGCCACGGGAAGCAAGAGCACTGCGAACCCCACGCCCCACCGCTTGATCACGGGTCCCAGAGGCAGCAGGATCAAGATTGGGAGCCAGTTGATGGCTCCGAAGACGTATCCCTGAAAGGAGCTGATGGCGTCTCGGTCGCCGGCGTAGGCGGCGACCGCCTCGTTGAACTCGTAATCCACCAGCGTCTTCACGACGACGGTCACGAGCACCAACCCCGCGATCAGCCGGATCTGCCGATTGGAGAATACACGGACGAAGTCTCGCCGCGTGACGGATGCGCCCCTCCTCTTCACCGGTGACCCGGGCGACCGCACGGATGGATGTCCCGCCCAAAGGAACGGCAGTGCCAGAGAGAAGACCGCGACGAACGCGGCGGCGACGAGGAGCAGGTTCGGTGTGCCGACTGTCTGTGCCAGGGCCCCGGTCGTAAGCCCGCCCAAGGTGGCTCCCAACGAACCGGCGGCGATCACCAGAGGGACCGCCGACTTGGCGTCCCGGGCGTTGAAGAAGACCTGGACCGCCATGAAGAACTGCGTGACCAAGGCCGCGGCGAATAGGTCGTACCACCCGTAGAAGACCATCCCCAGGGCCGCGCTCCCCTCGGAGTAGATCGCTCGGAATCCGATGAGGTTCAGGGCAAAGAACGCTGCCGTGGCGGGAATGAGCTTGCGCCAGGCGACCCTGTCCGCCACGTGATTGAAAGCGGGAGCGAACAGGATCACGACTGCGCTGATCAGATAGACCTGATAGAAGTCGCCCTCCGCCAGCCCATCCAGCGCCAGCGTGTTGCGAATCGGCCGCAGGATTCCGACCGCGAACAGAACCAGGAAATAGAGCCCCATCATCGAAAGGAGCCGGGTGAGCTCCTTACGATCGGGCTGCCCGAGTCCAGGCAGAAGACGAGTCAAAGAGGGGGTGGGCACGCTGGGGACCGACCGCTTGGAGGGGCGTCGACTACGCGGAAGGATCGGCCGACTAACGGAAAAGTAGGCTTCACTCGAGCCTGCGGCCACCGACGTTCAGCGAGGAAAACCGGCACCCCGAAGCCATTTCTTGGAGACCGCGAGAGGTCGGATCAGGCTCGTGCCGGTCCGATCTCCACCTTGATGTCCCGCCACTTGGCCTGTCGGAATCGGATCATGCTCAGCGTGGCCCGAGTCACGTGCCCGAGCACGATCGCCAGCCAGATGTCCGAGGCGGTGAGACCCCGCGTGGCCTGGATCACGATGCAGATGCCAATCGGCACAGCAAGCTGCGAGACCAACGAGATGTACAGGGGGCTCTTCGTGTCCCCCGTCCCCTGCAGCCCACCGGTATAGGCGAGCGCCGATGTGATGAACAGTCCTGAAACCGCCAGATAGGCCAGGAGCTCGACCGTGAGGTCGAAGACCACGGGATCGTCCATCCCGAAGATCGAGAGGAGGGCGCCCGGGATCAGGAGAAACATCGCCCCGACCACCACGGCCACGCCGATACCGATGAAGGTCGCTACATGGACGCCTTCGATCGAGCGCTCCGGCTGATTTGCCCCGAGGTTCTGACCGGCCACTGCGGCCGCAGCGCCCATCAACCCAACCGAAGTCCACGTGATGAGGGAGAAGAGCTGGGTATACCCCACCGTGTAGGCGGCCTGCGCCTGCGCGCTGAGAGCCAACGATCCCACGAACCCGAGCATGATCACCCCACCGATGTTCATGGCAACCCCTTGGATTCCGGTCGGAATGCCGAATCGAAACAACGACCGGATGATCTCGAAGTCGGGGCTCAACCGCATGCCTCGATGAAAGCCGACGACCCAGCGGTGCGTGCACAGTCGATGGAGTGCGAAGAGGGTCAAGACCGCCCCGGCGATCGTGGTGCCCATCGCCGCGCCCATCGTGCCGAACCCGGGAATCGGTCCGAGCCCGCGGATGAAGATGATGTTCAGGACCAGGTTCATGATCGTCAGGGCGATTCCGAGTCGAAGCGGTGTCTTGGCATCGCCGGCCGACCTCAGCGCTCCACCCAGCATGAAGAACATCAGCATGCCGAAGCTGAACACGAACATGATGCGGAGGTAGGGAAGCGCCTCCGCCCGGACCTCGGGCGTGGCGTTGATCAGCTCCAGCAGGAAGGGCGCGGAGAAGTAGCCGATCGGAGCCAGCACCAGAAAAGCCAGAGCGGCCGCGGTGATGAAGGCCTGGTAGACCGTACGGTTCACCTTGTCGGGTTCGTTCGCGCCCGCGAACCTGGCCACCATCACGCCCATTCCGGTGAAGAGCGAGCTGATGAAGACCATCACGACCAAGAAGATCTGCCAGGACACGCCGATCGCGGCGTTCCCCTGGTATCCCACGAAGTTGCCGACCATCGCATGATCGACGATGCCCTGCAGTCCCCCGATGATGTTCTGGAGCATCGTCGGCCAGGCCAGCTTCCAGACCGCCCCATGGATGGGACCCTCGACGATCGAGCGGTCGAACTTCTTCGACTGGCGTGGGGGCATGGCCGGTGTGGCGACTACGACCTTGGGACGCGGAGCGCGAAGATCGGGACATCGAGGATCGACGCAGCGCGAGGCTCACCCGGTGCCGACATCACGGATTCAGCCAATAGTTGACCTTGATCATGAAGATGTTGTCGGGAGAAACCGCGAACATATCCTCGGTGTCTCGGCTGAAGTCGAAGCGCCCGACCCATGGCTGCGAGTCCAGGGCCCCGTGCCCGGTGGTCGAGGCGATCCTCCGCTGCTGCCATACGAAGAACAGCGTGGAGCCCGGTCGCCATTCCCATCTCAGCACCGCGTTGCCCAGCAGGCTCCGGTAGCTGAAGTCACGATCGGAGACCGCGAACCCGGGAGCGGGCCCTTCGCCGTCAGGGTCGACATCGTACTCGCCGGCCTCATTGCGCGCCACCGTCCCGACGTCGGTTCCGTACTCGAGGAAGTCGAACGTGTTCGGCGCCCTGAACTCCTTCAGCCGACCGAAGTCACCGGTGGAGATGAAAGGCTCGAGGTAGAGCTGGAGGGAGAGCGTGGGCGAGAACGTGAGATTGACCCGAGTCTCGAGGGAGAGTGTCGTGCGGTCGATACCGGCGAAGAGGTACCGCGAGCCGAAGGTGTTCTGCGCCAGCGGGTCTTCGATTCGGGTCACGTACTGCGCGGACGAGAACGACCAGGAGTAGGACGGGCCCACGTTGATCTGCAGGGTCTCCTCGAACCGGGCGCTCACGTTGAGCTGAGCGCTCCGATCCCAGCCGCCCGAGTCGTCCGATCCCCAGGCGAAGTTGGCGCTGCCGGTGACCGATCTCCGCCCATCCGAGTTCAGGTTGACCCGCCACGAGCGCCGACTCGGAGATCGGCCGATCGGACCCCCTCTCGTGAGCCGATCGTCATCGGTCCAGGGATTGTACTGGAAGCGCAACGACGTCCTCCAGTAGTTCAACAACTCCATGGAGCCTTGGAAGTTGGCGTTCGCGAAGGTACGATCTCCCGCGAAGTTCCAAACCGCGTCCGGACCTCCGAAAAAGCTCCAGGATCTGAGGAATTCCCCCGGCTCCGGCTGCGTGTACTGGTAGTGCGTGTCGAAGAGGATACGGTCCGCGTTCGTGTGGAATCCGAGGTCGTTGACCTCGTAGCCGGGGCTGATCGCCGCGACCCCTGTCCGCAACGTGAAGTTTCCGGCCTGTTTGCCCACGTATCCCATCGCGTAGAAGCCGCTCATGGAGGTCGCCGAGGTATCCAACTCCACGTGATCCGCATCGGGACGATGGAAATAACGAGCCGAGGATCGCTGGGTACGGGTGATGGCGGCTTCCTCGCCGATGACACGACTCCCCGAGATCAGACCGCTGAAGAGCCAGATCCGATCGGATGTCTCGTGTGCGAAGTCTACTCCTCCCGAGTACGCGGACGCATGGAGTCGATCCGCGAACGCCGATCCGGACACGTCGCGATTCACCGCCGACGTGATCATCCCGAACCGGGTCTGCCCTCCGGCGATCTGGCGCCGCACGCGGGCCACGAAGTAGTTCGCCGCCGGCTCGACGGTGACTTCGTGCGCCGCCTGTGCCCCGTCCACGTACGCAGCCCTTTCTTTCGCGGTCACCGCCTCGAGGATGCCCAGGGACCAGCCGTCGCCGACCCGACCCGTGACCTTCGCGGCTCCCGCGATCGTCGTCGCCGTGGGAACGTCCGAGAACGCGGCCTCCGACGGGACCGAGCCCCGTGGTGGCCGGCCGATGCGTCTCGAGTAGAAGAGCTCGGGTCCCCGGCCCACGCTGCCCATGGGACCGCCCTCTCCGAAGCTGAAGATGTCGGCGCCTTCGACGAAGAAAGGTCTTCTCTCGTCGAAGCGAGTCTCGAACGCCGTCAGGTTGATTACGGATGGGTCCAGCTCGACCTGCCCGAAATCGGGGTTGGCCGTGGCATCGAGCGTCACGTTCGAGGTGAGGCGGTACTTGAGGTCGAGCCCCACGCTCCCGAAGTGGTCCGATCCGCTGCGATAGGGATTCGGAAAGGCCACGCCACTGGGGCTTTCCAGCTGGAGATACTCTCCGCGCGCGACGACATACGGAAGTAGCTCCAATCTCCGACCGGGCTCGATCCCCTGGATCCCGTCCAGGTGCGCGAACCGCGAGACCCCCGCGCGCTCCAGCGTCGGGGTGAAAGGAAACGTCGCGTTCTCCTGATTCCGGTTGATGTCTCGCTCGACCTGGATGCCCCACACCTGCGTCTCCTCGGGGCTGAAGCGCAACTGGCTGAACGGAATGCGCATCTCCACCGACCAGCCCATGTCCGTCACTTCCGTCGAGAGGTCCCAGACGGGGTCCCAGGAGGGGTCGCTGCCTCTCGAGGTGTTGTTTCCGGTAATGATCGCGTCCCCTTTGACCCCGGACGGGTTCGTCCAGAACCGGTAGGCGGTCTCGTGATCGTGGTAGCTGTCAAGCAGCACCGTGAACACGTCGGAGTCCCCGAGCCCCGCGTCACGTCTGGCCAACCGTGTCGTGACGGGACTTCGATCTTCGAGCACCGCGGCGACATAGATCGCGT
>JAHEKL010000115.1:0-4628 GCA_024638345.1 Gammaproteobacteria bacterium
CCTTCGACCCCTCCCAAGCACTCCTGTCGGCGAGGACCTTCTCCTTCATCTCCGTGACGATCGCCTCGGCCTCGTGAATGCGGCGCTCCCGGTCCTGCAAATCCAGTTCCTTCCTGATCTTCCCGCGGAGCTGACGGGCCATGCTTTTCGGAACATAGACGCCCGGTTCAACCGAGAAGCCTACACCCGTGAGGAGCCGGCGCTCGTCACGGGTTTCCAGATCGTCGAGATTCGGACCCGATCCGTGGAGGTGAGCATCGATCGAGTGCCCCAAGCGATGGATGAAATAGCCATCCAGCCCTCGGTCCGCGAGCACGTCCCTGGCAACCCGATCGACCTCCCACCCCCGCACGGGTAGTCGGCTGGCAGCGCGCTCCGCGAGGAACGCGATGGCCGCGTCGCGAGCCTCCCGTACGGCCAGCCACAGCCCGACGACGCGTTCGGGTGGCTTCGATCCCAGGTATCCCATCCAGGTCTGGTCCGCTGGCACGCCCCCTTCAGGGTCCCGGCCCCACAGGTCGATCAGCACGATCGAGTTCGCGGACAGCGGTGCTCCATGTCCCGAGGGCAGATAATGAGGATCGGCGGAATGCGCGCCGGCTGCCACGATGCAGTCCTCCTGATCGGTCAACCCACTCGCTCTGAGCTCTCCACGAATCCACTCCATCAGCTCCATCTCGAGCATCGGTCTGGACCGGGAGGCTGCAGCCGCGGCGCGGTGGAAGCCCTGCTGCGCGATTCTGCGAACGGCCTCGGCCCCCTCCCTGTGCAGCTCGAGCTCTCGCGCAGACCATCTGGAGTGGATCGCGGTGATCAGATCGGCGGACGATACCACTTGGGTACCGACCGATTCGACGAGATCCACGACTCCGGACGGGACCCGATCGATCGCCGGCAGGAGACCTCCCCTGGAGGTCTCCATCGCGACCGTCCCCGCCGTTCCGACGAGTTCGCCGAGGCGGACAGCGAGTTCCCGCCAGCCGCTGTACTCCCTCGACTCCCAGGGCCAATGGCTCCAGGGCGATGCCTCGATCGCGTGTCGCAGCAAGACCGGAGGGCCATCTCGGGGAATCAGAGCGTACGCGGGACGGGTAGTTCTGCCCAGTCCTAGAATACGGTGCGCGAGCGGATTGCAGTCGTGAAAATCGTACAGGAGCCAGGCGTCCGCCTGAAGCTCACCAAGGATCTCCGAGATCTCTTCGATCTTCTCCGAGGTGAGGAGCGGATCGGATCGTGTCACCTCTCATCGCCCCTGCCGAATAGCGGCAGGCCGGTCGTATCCGTTTTTGGGGGCTTCGAGTCGGCTTCGAGCTCCAGCTCCGAACCACCCAACGACGGCTCCTCGAGCGGCGCCGGAGATCCGGACTCGATCTCGAGGTCCTTCGGATCGCCCATCTGCCGATCTCCGTCCACCTCCCCGAGGGAAGCCTCCTCGGTTGCTCCCGTTTTCTTCCCTTTGATCATGTCGAGACCGAGGATCCGCTCCTTCGTCAGCAGGCGATGAACCTCGGCCTCGCGACCGAGTGCCTTGAATAGGCCAGCCCAGCCCCATCGACTCCACGCACGTCTCAGGATACCGAGCTTTTCGGGGAAACTGAACAGCTCGGAAAAATCGGGGAAGGGCTTCTTCGCGGTGCGTCGAAACGCCGTCTGCTCGTCCGACCATGCTTCGGTGTGGAGCCTCTCGATCCCTGCCTCCCGAAGAATTCGCTTGAGCTCCACCACCATGAGCGGGCGGACTCCGAGATGACCCGCGAGGAGCGCCTGTCGCTCGGGCGGCACGGGAGCCTTCCAGACGAGCTGTACCAGAGCCAGGCGTCCCCCGGGCTTCAACACCCTGGTGAGTTCGACAATCGCATCGGCAGGGTCCGCGCGACTGGTCAATCCCAGTTCCCCCACTACGACGTCGAACACGCCGTCGCGATAGGGTAGATCGTCCATCTTGCCCTGCTGGAAATGGACCCGATCCTGTAGGCCGCCCTCCCGGGTCTGGGTGTCGGCGGCCTCGATCACGACCGGGTCGTCGTCGACCCCGGACCCCTGGACGCCGAACTCTCTTGCGAAGTATTCGAGGGTGATCCCGCGACCACAGGATGCCACCAGGACCTCGTCCCCTTCACCCATGTCCGTCAGGATCGCGATCTGGCGGTACAGATCCCGGCCCCCCGGCGGAAACAGTCGGCGGTGGCTCAGCCGGAGGAGATCGAGCATGGAGGGATCGGCGCGCTCTTGGCGCGAACCCGAGGTATCGACAGTCATGACGGAGACGTCAGAACGACGGATCCTCGCTCAGCTCGATTTCTCGAATCGCGGAACGGAGGCGCGCCTGCTCCTCCGCTGTGATGATCTTCTCGACGCCGGGGTCGGGTCGGACACTTTCGGTCGTGGGCTCACGTGATCTGAATCTGAGGAGGGCCATGACGACCATCACGGCCCCCAAGGCGAGCGCCAGTGGAGGTAGGATCCAGGCGAACGCGGCCCACCCGCGGGTCCGTGGCACAGCACGATACGCCTCCCCGTGGTTCCCGAGCATCCACTCCACCAGTTCCTCCGAGCTCCAGCCCTGGTAGGCGAAGGCTTGGATCGAATCTCGGAGGACAGCGGACTGCTGAGCCGTGCAAACGGCCAGCATGAACCCTGGACAGTAGGGGGAATAGAGCTGCGAGATCGCCTCCTCGGCCTCCGGATGGGGAGCGAAAGAGCCCTCGACTCCCTGGGGAATCTGCGCTACGAGCGCGAGTGGGAGGAGAAGTCCCAGGACGAGCGAGCCGAACAGACCGATCCGCGTCGGTCCGATCCAAAGTCGAGAGATGGCGTTCATAGGCAACCCTAAAGATGAGGATCCCATATAGCGGACTCAAGTCTAGGGATCCCGATGTAGGAGCAGGGTCGGCCGGTAATATCGCGGTTTCGCCCCGAGTCAAGGCTGGGGCGGTCCCACAAAGGGAGCAGAAGTCAGTGCACCGCGGTGGCGGCCGATCGGTCCGCCTCAGCCCCGATGCGCTCCTGCAGGGCCCGGACCGTCGGTGGCACGGAACGCAGCGCGATGATGGCGTCGCATGCAGCGTTCGTAGCCGACATCGTGGTCAGGTAGGGCACCCCGTACGTGATCGCAGCCCGCCGCATGGCGTAGTCGTCGTATTGAGAGCGCTTCCCGAGCGGGGTGTTGATGAGCAGATCGACCTCTCCGCTGACGATCATGTCGACCAGGTCGGGTCTTCCCTGCCCGACCTTGAGGACCTTGCGGGATGGGACTCCCAGGCGCGCGAGGTATTCGTGCGTTCCCTCCGTGGCGACGACGTCGAACCCCAGATCGTGGAAGCGCCGGATGATGGGTGTGACCGTGGCCTTGTCGCGATCGTTCACGGTGACCACCAGCGTTCCACCATCCTTCGGCAGCACGTTCATCCCTGCCGCCTGTGCCTTGGCGTAGGCCATCCCCAACGAATCGTCGAACCCCATGACCTCTCCGGTCGAACGCATCTCCGGGCCAAGAAGGATGTCGACGTCGAATCGCGTGAAAGGCAGCACCGCCTCCTTGACGGCGACGCCCCTCACGCGGGGCTCGCTGGGCACGCCGAGCTCCGCGATGGTCTCACCAGCCATGACAAGGGCGGCGAGACGCGCGAGCGGAACCCCGGTAGCCTTGCTCACGAAGGGGATGGTCCGCGAGGCCCGCGGATTCACCTCGAGCACGTAGACGTTTCCATCTCGGATCGCATACTGGACGTTCAGGAGGCCCACCACTCCGAGCTCGAGAGCGAACGCGCGTGTAAGCTGCCGGATCCGGTCGAGCTCCTCCGGACCAAGGCGATATGGAGGCAGCACGCAAGCGGAGTCTCCGGAATGGACCCCGGCATCCTCGATATGCTGCATGATCCCACCGATGACCACATCCGTCCCGTCGCAGAGCGCATCCACATCGGCCTCGAAGGCGTCCTCGATGAAGCGATCGATCAGCACCGGGTGATCTGGCGAGGCTTGCACGGCCCGCTCGAAGTACCCCTCCATCGTGTCGTCGTCGTAGACGATCTCCATCCCTCTACCGCCCAGCACGTACGAAGGACGGACCAGCACCGGATATCCGACTCTGTTGGCAACCTGCAGGGCCTCCTGTTTCGATACCGCGATTCCATTCGGGGGTACGAGCGCGCCAATCTCACGACAGACCCGCTCGAATCGGCCCCGGTCCTCCGCACGGTCGATCGCATCGACCGATGTGCCCAGAATCGCGACCCCTGCCGCCTCCAACCCCTGCGCGAGGTTGAGCGGAGTCTGGCCGCCGAGCTGGACGATCACCCCTCTCGGTTTCTCACGATCGATGATCTCGAGCACGTCTTCGAGGGTCAGGGGCTCGAAGTACAATCGGTCGGACACGTCGAAGTCGGTCGAGACGGTCTCCGGATTCGAGTTGACCATGATGGTCTCGAGTCCGGCCTCCTTCAGGGCGAGGACGGCCTGCACGCAGCAGTAGTCGAACTCGATCCCCTGACCGATCCGGTTGGGCCCGCTTCCGAGGATCACGACCTTCTCGCGGTCGGAAACCCGGACCTCGTCCTCCGTCTCGTAAGAGGAGTAGTAGTAGGGTGTTTCGGCGGGGAACTCCCCGGCGCAGGTATCGACGACAT
>JAHEKL010000115.1:4638-7923 GCA_024638345.1 Gammaproteobacteria bacterium
CCAACGCGACGCTCGTACCTCGTGCTCGTCGAGCCCCCTGAGCCGCGCCAGCTGCGCGTCGGAGAAACCGTTCCTCTTCATGTGGAGCATAGCCGCTCGGTCGACTTGCTCGAGGGACGCGTACCAATCCTCGAGCTCGACCAGCTCGAGCAGCTGATCGAGGAACCAGGGGTCGATCGCCGTGGCTTCGTGAATGTCTTTCAGACTGAGCGAGAGAGACTTGCTTGGGACGACCGGCTCGCCCTCGCCCTGACCCCGCTCGAGCTGCTCGACGGCGCTTCCCGGATCCTCGGCGAGCGCGGCGGACGTATCTGCGGTGGGTGATGAACCCGAGCGGAACGCGAGCTGGAGTGCCCGCTTCAGCTGGAAGGGCCTCTCTGCCGTGGGGCGACGGAGGGCGGCGAGCAGGGTCTCGCGACTCTCTCCCTGGAGCCCGTCCTCTTCCAGGTTGGAGCCGACCACCCAACCCGGGCGTCCGATCTCCAGACCCCGCAAACCCTTCTGCCAGGCTGCCTTGAAAGTCCGGCCGATGGCCATCGTTTCCCCGACGGCCTTCATCTGGACCCCGAGAATCGGATTCACCTCCCTGAACTTCTCGAAAGCGAAACGCGGGAATTTGACGACCACGTAGTCGAGGGTCGGCTCGAAGCTGGCCGGAGTCGTCTTCGTGATGTCGTTCGGGAGCTCGTGAAGGCGATAGCCCACCGCGAGCTTGGCTCCCACCCGAGCGATCGGGAAACCGGTCGCTTTGGACGCTAATGCCGAGGAGCGCGAGACCCTCGGATTCATTTCGATGACGAGCATCTCGCCCGTCCCGGGGTGAACCGCGAATTGGATGTTGCAGCCGCCCGCCTCGACGCCGATCTCGCGAATGATCGCGATGGCTGCGTCGCGGAGCCTCTGATATTCCACGTCGGTGAGAGTCTGCACGGGGGCAACGGTGATCGAGTCCCCGGTGTGGACCCCCATGGGATCCACGTTCTCGATCGAGCAGACGATGATGACGTTGTCCTCGCCGTCGCGGACCACCTCCAGCTCGAACTCCTTCCACCCGATCACCGATCGGTCCACCAGGACCTCACCGATCGGCGACGCGTCCAGACCTCGGCGAATCGCCTGTTCGAACTCGCGGCTGTTGTACGCGATCCCGCCTCCGGTGCCGCCGAGTGTGAAGGAGGGTCTGATGATGGCCGGATACCGCGTGTCCTCCACGATTGCGAAGGCTTCGTCCACGCTCTTGGCGAAACCGCCGTGAGGGACGGCAAGCCCTATTCGGCTCATGGCTTCGGCGAACTCCTCCCGGTCCTCCGCCATCCGGATCGAGCGCTCGTTGGCGCCGATGAGCTCGACCCCGTGCTTCTCCAACACGCCCTGCTCGTGAAGCTCCATCGCGAGTGTGAGCGCGGTCTGGCCCCCCATCGTGGGCAGAATCGCGTCGGGCTTCTCCCGCTCGACGATTCGCGCGACCCACTCGGTGGTCAGGGGCTCGATGTACGTGCGATCGGCCAGCCCCGGATCGGTCATGATCGTGGCCGGATTCGAGTTCACGAGAACGACCCGGTAGCCCTCCTCTTTCAGGGCCCTGACGGCCTGCGTTCCGGAGTAGTCGAACTCGCAGGCTTGACCGATGACGATCGGCCCGGAGCCCAGGATCAGGATGGTTTCGAGGTCGTCACGTCTGGGCACGGATCGTCATCCAGATACGGTGGCGGCCGGTCTCGGAGAGCTGGCCCACGAGAATAGAGGTTCCAGAGCGGTGGAAACGTAGAGAAAAGAAAGCTGGCGAAGAAGAGGGGGCGGAGAAACGCGCAGCTCTAGGGGCTACTCCCTCTTTCCGGACTCCTTCCGAATCGCGATGAACACCGCCAGGGCGAACCCGCCCCACACGAGGGCCATCGTACCGATCATCGTGATCGCGGCTGCCGTCGTCATCGCTGTAGCCGGATCTGTACCCCTTCGGCCGAGATCACTTGGTTCTCACGATCCGACAGCTGGAGAATGGTAAACGAGGGAGTGGGCGACATCAGATCGTCCACGAGCAATCGAAAGGTCATCGCTCCGGTCGGATCGGGATCCACCAGCAGCACTTTGAGCTGAGCGGGATCACCGGACACGTCGCCGGACCAAGCCAGCGTGCCCCCGGCTCCCCGGACACCGACGAGCCCTTCTCCCTGGATGAGGAGCAGAGCCGATCCGGGAGCCCCGCCCGGACTCACCACCGAGCCTGCGTACGAGCCGGGGCCCGAGCTCGATGAATCGCAAGCAGCCAGGCCCATGGCCATGACCGCGAGAAGTACGAAGCGACCGACGAGTCTAATCATTCTCGGGCATCCCCGTCCCGGTCGGTACGGCGAACTCCCCCATCCGGATGACCGTCCGCGAGAGCTCGGCAGCCGGTGCGGCCGCCGGCAGCCCGGGGTTCGCCACCAGGTACGCGCGCACGTCCCCGATGTCGTAGCGCCCGTCCGCGTTTCCCTCACGGTCCATGTAGATCCTTTGAGGCTGGGTCGTGAGATCCTGACTCGCGACGAAGGCGCTGACGAGGACATCGACCCCGAGCTCGGGTCGCATGACGTCCAAGGAGACCGACGTGCGCGCCTCCAGACCGATGTCGTCCCTGGCCAGAACGTCGAAGTCGAACTCGCCGATCTCCAAGGCCGCGCCCGTGATCAGTCCGGAACCCTCGTCCAGCTCCAGTCCCTCCGGCAGCCCGCCAGACTCGATGGTCCAACTCACGGGATGGTTCCCGTCGGTGACCTGCAGTCGGATCTCCTGGGGTACGGTCGCCTCGATCTCGAGTGTCTCCGGAATCGGAACGAGGTTGTATGCGACGTCGAAGTTCGCGCGGATCTCGGAGGGGGCTCCCAGAGCGACCGACAAAGGGTTCGCGAGCGGCGTCGAGGTCATGGACCAGTCTCGGAAGGAGAAGCCGGTCCGAGGAACGGCGAGAACGGAGACGGAGGTGCCGGGTGCGTACCAGAAGTCGTCGCCTTCCGGTGTCTTCGCGCCCGGCTCCGCCGTGAACGCGCCCGGAACGATTCCGCCGGCCGGATCGTTCGTGGTCACCCTGAGGCGGAGCTCCTCCCTCTCGAAAAGCGCCTGGAACGTCTGGTCGGAGAACTGGGTCGTGAATTGACGCGAGCGTGCTGCGCCGTCGGACCATTCCTCGAATCCGATCCGTCTGCCTTCATCCAGTGGGATTCCAGCGGGCGCGGTGATCTGGTGCGCTTGAAACGGCGCTGAGAGGAAGGAGACCGGAGAGCTCGAATAGACGGTTCCATCCAC
>JAHEKL010000116.1 GCA_024638345.1 Gammaproteobacteria bacterium
GCCGATGAACTCCCGGATCACGGGAACGATGTCTTCCTTGCGCTCGAGACGCTTGACCCAGGGGAAGCCGTCGGCCTCGGCAGTCTTCACGAAGTCCTTCTTATGCAGGGACTTGTCGCTGGCGGACAGACGACCCTTGAAGAACAGTTTCTGCCACTGCTTGACCATGCCGTCGCCGAAGTTGTTCATCACGACCACCTTCAGAGGCAGATCGTACGTGGTGACCGTTTCCAGCTCCCCGATGTTCATCCGTATGCTACCGTCTCCGTCGATGTCGATGACGAGCCGGTCCGGGCAAGCGAATTGCGCACCAATGGACGCGGGAAGCCCAAAGCCCATGGTCCCCATCGAGCCGGACGTGAGCCAGAGTCTGGGCAGGCGGAAGTCGAAGTATTGGGCAGCCCACATCTGATGTTGACCGACCCCGGTGCCGATGATCGCCTCGCCGGCGGTGATCTCGTTGATGGCCTCCACGACGGCCTGTGGCTGGATCAACGGGCTCTCCCGATCGTAGCTGAAGCCGTACGTGCTCTTGAGCTCTCTCACCTCACCCAGCCACTCCTCGAAATCGCCCGAGAACCCCGCCTCGCGGCCATGCTCCGTGAGGGCCTCGAGGGCGATCGCGAGGTCGCCCACGTGATCCCAGTCCACTGGTTTGACCTTGTGGATCTCGGACGGGTCGACGTCGAAGTGAGCGATGCGCTTCGCCTTTCGCGCGAACCGCTCCGGGACCCCGGCGACACGATCATCGAACCTGGACCCCACGGCGATCAGGAAGTCGCAATCCTCGACGGCGTAATTCGCGCAGGCGGCCCCGTGCATCCCTAGCATCTTGAGCGATAGCTCGTCACGCGTATCGAACGACCCGATCCCCATGAGGGTGGTGACGACGGGGATCCGGAAAGTCTTCGCGAGCTCCCGTAGAGGCTCTGCCGCACCCGCATTGATCACGCCGCCGCCCGCATAGATCAGCGGACGCCGGCTGTCGGCCAGGATCCGAAAGAACTCGGCGGCCTTCTTCTCGTTCATCACGCAATCCCGAACGGCCTTCAGCCGCTTCCGATAGCCCGGAATCGGAAGCCGCGAGCGACCGTCGAAGACCCCCTCCCAATTCTGAACGTCCTTGGGAATGTCGACGACCACCGGACCTGGCCGGCCGGTTCGGGCGATCTCGAAGGCGGTTCTCATGGTCGCCTCCAGTCGCCTCGGGTCGGTAACGAGGAACACGTGCTTGGCGATCCCCGGTCCCATGACCGCCGAGACGGGCGCTTCCTGAAACGCATCCGTTCCGATCGCGGAAGTGGGCACCTGCCCGGTGATCACGACCAAGGGCACCGAATCCGCCATGGAGTCACGCACTGGCGTGACCGTATTGGTTGCCCCGGGGCCCGAGGTCACGAGGACGACCCCCACCTCTCCCGAAGCCCTGGCGTAACCGGCGGCCATGAAGCCCGCTCCTTGCTCGTTGGCTGGGACGACGAGTGGCATCGGCTCGGTCCGAACGTCGCCGTCGGTGGAACCGTGCTCGGCGTTGTACCGGAAGACAGCGTCGTAGGTCGGTAGGATCGCGCCACCGGAATAGCCGAAGATCACCTTGACCCCCTCGTCCGCCAGCACCTGTACGACCATCTCCGCTCCGGTCATGCGCTTGCCGGAAAGGGGATGTCTTTCGGCCTTGTCGGCCACGGGTGGGGCTAGGGTAGACACGGGTCTCTCCTTTGGGTGGTCGTCTCGGGCTCCGGCGGGACGTACCAGAGGTCGAGCGAACTCACGGGATTGCAACCGCCAGTCGCTTGCGCGAGTATCTGAAATTCTGTCGACTCCCGAGTCACGCGCAACCTGCCGGCGATGCGACACGTCATCTCTATCCTGCTTCAGAACGAGAGCGGAGCCCTCGCGCGCGTCGCGTCCATGTTCGCTACCCGGGGCTTCAACATCGAGTCGCTGAATGTAGCACCCACTGAAGACGAGTCCGTGTCACGGCTTACGCTCGTGACCGTGGGGACCGAGGCGGTGATCAGTCAGATCAGCAAGCAGCTCGCGAAGCTGATCGACGTGGTCGCGATCGCCGACCGCACGTCTACGGATCACATCGAGCGGGAGCTAGGGCTCTTGAAGCTCCGGGTGGAGCCCTCGTCGTCCGGACCCTTTCACGATCTCATGACCCGTCACGGCGCGCAGGTCCTGGAGCGGGACACCGAGCACATCACGGTCGAGGTCACGGGGAACGAGCGAGAGGTCGACGCCTTCCTGGACGAGCTCCCAGAGGGCGTAACCGTGCTCTCTCTCGTGCGTAGCGGCCCCCTCGTCACGACGCGCGGCTCCGGCTCGCTCGCGTGACCCGAGGATCAGCGACGAAGTAGGGCTGTCGGAAAGGAGACCACGCTCTCGTTTCCGCTTCGTCCAACCGACGCCACGCCGAACAGGTAGTTGTCGATCACGAGATTCGTGAGAGTGAACTCGGTCACCTCACCGATCCATCGGGACCACTGCCACTGCGAGTCCGTGGTCAGCCGCCAGTAGACCCTGTAGCCCACCAGTTCCGGATCGTCCACAGGATCCCAGGCCAACGTGGTGCTGGGCCCGACCGACCCTCCGATCCGCACGTTCCTCGGGGCGGGGGGAGCCCACGCCAGAGCGGCCAGCACGGTGGCGTTCAGAGATGCCATCGTGGCTGCGAAGTCGAAGTCGACTCCCTCGATCACGTCACCATACGCGATGCCGTTCTCGACCCGGACATCCTGGTGTTGGCGCTCGTACTGCTCATGCGCCTCCATGATCCGGACCGCCGTGAATCCGGCATCGTTGAAGGGCCGATGGTGTCCGCCCCTGCCGAAGCGATCCAGGCGGTAGATCATCATCGCGTCCAGATTCGGGAAGTAGAGGTCCGCGACTCGATCTACATATCTCGCGAGCTGCCTCGACGGGCCGTCGACCTCGCCTCCGTTCGTCCGATAGCTCCAGCCACCCGGTTGGTACTCCTCCAGCGGTGTCGGCTCGGAAAACACCCGAAAAGTCGAGTTGTCGATCACGCCGTCTATCCCCTCGACGTTTCCGATCATGTCGTTGTTCAGGACGGCATCGATCTCCCATCCCTCTCTTCGGGCCACGGCCGCCATGTGCTGTCCACCCCAGAGGCCCTGCTCCTCGCCAGAAAGACCCGCGAACACGACGCTCGTGGGAAACTCGTGACGACTCAGCAGCCGAGCCGCCTCGATGGTTCCAGCCATTCCCGAGGCATTGTCGTTCGCTCCGGGCGAATCACTCAGGCCATCGGTCGTGTCGGACGGCCTCGAGTCGATATCTCCGGACATGATCACGTACCGATCGGGATGGACCGTCCCCCTCAGGATCGCAAGCACGTTCACGATCTCCACGTCGACCGGGATCCTGTCGCTCTCGGATGCCCGCACGAGATCGCGTTGGTACGACACCTCCAGGCAGCCTCCGCATGCAAGGCTGATCTCGTCGAACTGGCTCTTGATCCATCTTCGAGCCGCCCCGATCCCACGGTTGTCCGAAAGCGTATCCGAAAAGGTGTTTCGGGTCCCGAAGCCCGCGAGCCTGCGGATGTCGGCCTCCACTCGCTCTGACGAGCCTCCCTCCGCGATGTCGTAGAGTCGTGAGTCCTGAGCGGGAGGAACGGCTCCCTGCTGGGCGAGGGCCGCCTGGGTCGAGCCGAAGAAGAGCCCGAGCACGAGCGCGACTCGCGGCGCAGTCCCGAAGAGGGCGAGCGCCACGGCCTTGGCAATCGTGTCTGCGAGCCGACCCGGGTTCGGCTGCTTGGTATGGCGTTCGATCACGTCGTCTCCTTAGTCTGATCCCAGGTGAGATCCTCGGGTGGTCAGCTGTCTCGCAGATCCTCGGGGCAATTCGATCGTCGTCCCCGTCGGAAAGGAATTGAGGCCTCATGGATATCTTCGCGCTCGAGGGACGCTCGGTGGAGCCCGTCGATCCGGATAATTTCACAGGCGACGGCACCCTGATCCGTATGCCTGGTGTGAGCATCTCCCCTCCAATCAACGCCTATCATGTCAGCTTCGAGCCCGGGGCACGAACAGCCTGGCACTCGCATACGGGCACCCAGCTTCTCATCATCGTCCGTGGTCGTTGCCGCGTTCAGAAGCACGGGGGGCCGATCTCGGAAGCAGGAGTCGGTGAGATCGTCTCGATCGAACCCGGCGAAGTGCACTGGCACGGAGCGTCGGCGGAGACCGCCACAACCCACGTCGCCGTCAATGTCGACGTCGAAACCGACTGGCTCGGGAAGGTGAGCGACGCCGAGTACTCGGGCGATTCTCAGGACTGAATCACGTCGAAGGCCGGTTCGACGATGGTGCTTCAGGGCAGCCACCGAGTCCGTTCCGCCGCAAGAACCCGCGGCTTGGCGCCCGGTGTCGATGCAGGCCCACCCAGGAAGACGAGGGCGACAATCCTCTCGCCTTCCCGGACCCCGAGCGCACTTCGGCAATGGGGCTCATCCAGAAGCGCCCCCGTCCGTACATGCGTGCCGATGTCCTTCTCGAGCGCCCCGAGAAGTACATTCTGGATCCCCATGTAGATCGTCGCGAAGTCCTCCTCCCGAATGGCCGGGTCGTCATCCAGGCGCTGGATGAAGGCGACCATGGCCGGCACGGACTTCAGGTAGTCCAGCGTCTTCGCTCGCACGGCCTCGGCCGCGACGGGGTCCTCCACGTTGCTCGCGCTTCGCTCGGCCTTGATCGCGGCGTAGGCCGCACGCGTCTCCGCTCCCAGCACGATGAATCTCCACGGCTGGGTCATGCGGTGATTGGGCGCGAAGACGGCGAGCTCGAGGAGAGCTTCAATGGTCTTCCGCTCGATCGGGGTGGCGAGGAAGTCCTTGATCGATCGGCGGGCTCTGACCGCTTCAGTGATGGGGCTGGACATTCGGCTCACGGAGGATGGGACGTCGCGAACTCGGATCCCAACACCACACCGAAGAACCGGGGATGATCCGCACGCCCCCGACCCACCGCACGGGGGGCAAGCAGTCCAGCCAGCTCAGCTCGCCTTCCTGAATGAGGCGTCCGACGTCCGTCAGACGGATCTGCCGCCCCGAGTCAGCCATGGTCGCGAGCTCGATCGGCGGAGTCCGGGCGTTCGCCAGCCTTCGCAGAACTGCAGCGAACATCGTGTCGCCCAGGAACGGAAGGGGCTCGACCTCCTGGGTCAGTCGCCGGAAGAGCTCCCGTTCGTCGGCCGGTCCGCGCTCTAGGAGCTCGAGCGTCAGTCGCTCCGTCAGGCCGAGTCCGTCCGTCGTCCATGGGAGCTCTTGAAGGTGTCGTCGAAGCGCCGGTCCCATCGTGGGAAGGTTGGTGGCTTGTATCGCGAGCTCGTGGAGGGCGAGCGGAGCGGGATCGGTCAGCGCCACCCACACACGGGACCCGAAGCTCAGCAGATCGGGACCCACGGGACGCCGTCCGGCCCAAAGGCTCGCGAGTTCCCGCGGCGAGAGCTGACCGAGCCCCACGAACCGCTCGAGACCGGGGAACTGGTCGATGCAGATCAATTCGAGCTGCCGGGGAGCGCGCCGCTCGGCATAGAACGCGAGGATTCGGGCGAGGATCAGCTGATCGAAGCTGTCATGCTCGAACCATAGGACGACTCGGGGGTGGCTGATCGACTCGCTGAGGGCATCCATCTCCCGATCCAGCCGAGTCCTCGCCTCGGCCCGATCGATCTCATACGTAGCGGCCAGAAAGCGCGACCGCATCTCGATCAGGTCGGTGCCGCACTCAAGTGGCCCTTGGCAGACGGGGTCCGAAAACTCCAGGAACCTGCCAACGAAACCCGCCCGCCTCAGACCCTCCCGTATGTCGGACCCGCAGCGGAGGTGGGTGGTGGACGGATCGAGATCCGGGGCCGTCATCTCGTGGGCTCAGGGCGTTGGGGACTCCAGGGGGATCAAGAACGGACCCGATCCTTCGCGAATCGTCGCTCCAATTCGAACTTGATTCCCCTCTTTCATCAGAACCGTGAGTCCCCCCGCGCGGATCTCCACATGAGGAGCGGCGGGTGGGATCTCGATCCGGATCGTGTCGGAACCTAAGCGGTCGATGGCCAGGCGGCCTGGATCCGTGGTGTACGTGACTTCACTGGAGCCTGCGGTGGCGCGCACCTGTAGGTTCTCCCTCAAGAGCACGCTCACCGCAGCGGCCTCCGCAGCGCCGCCGACTCGACCGCAAGCGAGAAGCTGATCTGCAGGTTCCCCCGAACCGGTACGAGCGCGTGGACCGTGCGAGTCTCGTAGCCGATCCGCCGCACAGTCAGGTGCTGGGGTCCGGGAGCATGACCTCGACGCCGACCAACGGCTCCCTCGACCCTGCGTCACGAACCTCACCCACCACGGACGCCTCGGGCGCTTGAAGCGACGCCACCGTAGCGAGCAGTGCGAAGAGGGCGGTGCTCATGGATTACCCCTTTCGAGGGGTGGGCTACATCCCGCTCATTTCCTCATAGACCGCGGTGAGAAAGCGCTCGGGGTCTCCCCACTTCGCGTTGAACTCTCGTGTCGGGTCTGCCGACATCACCTCGTCGAAGCTGGCCCCACCCTCCACGAGCTCGGCCACGCGGTCGCGAACGGTCATGACCATGTCTCGGAACTCGACGATGTCCTCGCGACTGGAGACAACACCGTGACCCGGCACGAACTGCGTATTGGGCCCGCCGAGCCCCGCGAGGATGCCGAGCGCCCGGATCGTACCCTCAGTGGTCCCCCCGTTGCCGAGGTCGATTACGGGGAACGCAACCGTGCGGAACACGTCGCCTACCGCGATCACGTCGTCGTCCCGAAAGTGGATGTAGGAGTCTCCGTCCGTGTGTCCCGGGGGGAGGGGTGCCGCGTACAGCTCACCACCGTTCAGATGGATCGTGATCGCATCGCTGTAGGTGAGAACCGGGAGAGCGTCCTCGGGTGACTGTGCCGCGAGCCGGACGCGCACTTCGTCGCGTGCCAGGATGAGAATCCCCATTCGGCCCAGATTCTCGTTCCCCCCGGTGTGGTCGCCATGTACGTGCGTGTTGATCACGAAGCGGATTTCCTCGTCCGAGATCTGCCGGATGGCGGCCAGAATCCTATCGGTGAGTGGCGCGAACTGGTCGTCCACCATGACCACCCCGTCCTCTCCGACGGTCACTACGATGTTCCCTCCGCGTCCCTCGAGGTAGTAGACGCTCCCGGCCACGTGGTGAGCAGTGATCTGCACGTCGTCGAAGTTCTGCTGTGCTGCGGCCTGCGGGGGAGCCAGCGTTGCCGCCAGCACGAGACCGAGGCCGAAACATCCGAGTCGAGACAGGGCATCCATGGGTCCTCTCCTACTTCAGTGATATCGGGCCGGGTAGGTGTTCCTCTCGCCTCGCTCTCGCAGGACTCGCCCCCCCAAAAACGGGCGAGCGCCGAGTCGAGCGTTGGTCAAGATACGCTCGCCCCGGGTGTCCGTCACGACGCCGGTGGCTTGAATCAGGCTCGGGCCGGGCTGGAGGGGCGCAGCGTCAGACCGAGGCTGACCAACGCGATCAGCAGGGCAGCTCCGCCGAGTAGGGTCCCGCTCCCGCCCGATGTGGGCCCCGCGTCCTCGACGCCCACGCTGGTCAGCGAGGCCGGGGTCGAGGAATCGACCGGGCCCGTCCATTCGACCACCAAGCCGTCCGCGTAGGTTTGCACCACATCCCATTTGAGCACGGTGGGCTCGAGCGGATTCACCCCGATGAATCCGAGCTCGACGAAGCGCCCTACCCCGATCGTTCCCGTCCAGGTTGCGGCAGAGAAGGGAGAGTCAGGGTGTTGTGGGCATGTGCTCTCTCGAACACCAGCCCCTCCGAGGCGAGACGGTCGAGCCTCGGCGTGTCGGCTCCCTCCTTGCCCATGAAGCCGAGAGCATCGGCCCGCAGG
>JAHEKL010000117.1 GCA_024638345.1 Gammaproteobacteria bacterium
CTCCTCGATCTGCGCGATGAGATATTGCGACATGCCCTTGGCGAGGCTGTCACGCCTGACCAATAGAGTGACCGAGCGGGCGTGTCCGGACAGGTACATGGCAGCCTGCCCGGCCGAGTTGCCGCCCCCCACCACGAAGACGTCCTTTCCCCGAACCGACCCCGCTTCGGGAATCGCGGCTCCATAGTAGATCCCGGCTCCCGTTACCTGGTCGGCCCCTGGGACGTCCAAGATTCGATACGAAACCCCGGTCGCAATGATGAGCGCCTGACAGGTCAGCTCGCTCCCATCGGAGCATTCGATGACCCGGTAGTCGCCTTCCACGCGAAGCCCACAGGCTTCGACCGGCGTCAGGATCTCCGCCCCCAACCGACGTGCCTGTGCGACGGCCCGGCGCGCCAGATCGCTACCGCTCAGCCCGACTGGGAAGCCGAGGTAGTTCTCGATGCGCGAGCTGAGTCCAGCCTGTCCCCCGGGCGCTTCGGATTCGAGTAGGAGAGTGCCGAGCCCCTCGGACGCCCCGTACACCGAGGCAGCCAGCCCCGCCGGCCCGGCTCCGACGATGACCAGGTCGTATGAGCTGGCGTCAGGCCGGGTCTGCAGACCGATCTTCTCCGCGATGGCGCCAACCGTCGGACGAGATTCCCGCGAACCGTCCGGAAAGATGACGAGCGGGAGCTGACCCGGGTCCGGCTCGCCCGAGCCGAGCAGTCGCTCGGCCTCCGGGCTCTCATCGACGTCCATCCAGCGGTACGGCACGAGGTTTCTGGCGAGGAAGCTTCGGAGTTGGTGACCCGCGGGGGACCAACGGTGTCCCAGGAGCTTGATGCCCTCGAACGGGAGCACGGCGTGCGCCCTCCAATCCTCCAACAGGTCGCTCACGACCGGGTATAGCTTCTCCTCCGGCGGGTCCCACGGCTTGAGCAGATAGTGGTCCAAAGCGACCTCGTTGATCGCTCGGATCGCCGCGTCCTTGTCCGCATAGGCCGTGAGAAGCACCCGGCCGGCATCGGGAAAGATTTGCGCGGCCTTCCCGAGGAACTCGATGCCGCTCATGCCCGGCATCCGCTGGTCGACGACGAATAGGGCGACCGCCTCCCCCCGCTTCGACATCTGCTCGAGCTCCTCCAGGGCCGACTCACCGGTCTGAGCCGCGACGATCCGGTACTTCCGTCCATATTCGTGACGGAGGTCGCGGGCCACGGCGCGAAGTACGGCGCCGTCGTCGTCCAGGGCGAGAATCGCGGGACGCTGCATGCCGGGCTCCGGGCTCCGGGGAGACGAATGGTCCTGTCGGGGAATCCTCGTCTGGATCGGACGATTTCGCCAGATCCGTGGAAGAGGTGGGCCGCGATCCCGACGTGCCGGGCCTGTGGCCCGACGTCAGACCCGGGAGTCGGCCCAGGCCCTCGCCCGAGCGAGTCTCTCGGGGTTTCCGATCTCGAGCCAGAGGGCCTCGCCGATGTCGAAGGGCACGATCCGGTGGCCCTCCCGCGCGAGACGCATATAGGTGGTGATGATCGAGAACACACCTTCCTCGGTGATCAGACCCGGAAGCTCGGGATTGGCGACATGAATGCCCGCGAAGGGGAGGTCTTGGGATGCTCCCTGAGGTTTCCGCACCAGGTTCCGCTCTCCGGTGCGCTCGTTCCCGTACCCGAAGAGACCGGCGTCGTCGAAGGCCAGATAGCGCATGGACTCTCGCCCGCCCGTCGCCAGGGTGACGAGAGCCGACGGGTCGGACCGGTGAGCCTGATACATGGCTTCGAGGTCGATCTGGGTGATGATGTCGCTGTTGTGAATGAAGAAAGGCTCCGACCCGCGGAGGTGCCGAGCCGCGGCCGCCAACCCTCCGCCGGTCCCTAGTGGCTGCTCCTCCTCCAGCGAAAACCGGACGTCGACGCCGAAGCAGCCGCGCTCGTTCACGAACGAGTGAATCTGATCTGCGTGATGGTGCAAGTTGATCACGATTCGGTCGGCCCCGGCCTCGACCAGCCGTCGCGCCACCCACTCGAGCAGGGGCGTTCCTCCGACCTCGACGAGGGCCTTCGGGATCCGGTCGGTGTGCGGTTTCAGCCGACTCCCGAGCCCGGCAGCGAGGATCAGGGCGTCCAATTCGGTTCCTCCCTTGGCCAGCTCGCGCGCTCTCGATGAGAGACGACCACCGTCGTCTGCGGGTATCGCGCCTGGAGATGACGCGCCATACGCTCGACGAAGTACACGGACCGATGTTGCCCACCCGTGCACCCGAAGGCGATCGCCAGGCTGTTGAATTTCCGACTCAGGTAGTTGTCGACCTGCGCCTCGACCAGTCCTCGAGTGTGCTCCCAGAAGCCGTGGATCTCGCCGTGTCCTTCCAGGTGCTCGACCACGGACGCGTCCAAACCCGAGAGGGTCCGATACGCGGCCTGCCGTCCCGGATTGGGAAGCGCCCGGCAGTCGAACACGAACCCTCCGCCGTGCTCTCCGACTTCCATCGGATATCCTCGGCGGTAGCTGAAGCTGCACAGCTGGATGACGAGCCCAGCCGTCGCGTCGGGCTGTTCTGCGGCGGTCTCGGGGCTTTCCGCCCGGCCCGACGACCAGCGATCCACGATCCGCTCGAATACGGCCTCCAGCTCCGGCAACGGGACGGGAAGGCCTTCCGTCATCAGATCGGCCAGATTGCCGGCCGCGTTCGGGATGCCACGGAGAAAGCCGGGACGGCGCTCGAAGAAGCCACGGTAACCGTAGGCGCCCATCGCCTGCATGAGTCGGATCAGCGCGAATCCGCGGTAGAGCCTCCGCCACGCTTCCGGGTCGATCGGGTGTTGAGCCTCGAGCGTTCCCAGATATGCATCCAGCAGCCGACCGCGAGCAGCCGCAGGCACACCTGTGCTCCCACTGAACAGGAGCGAGGCCACGTCGTACTGGAGTGCGCCACGACGCCCACCCTGGTAGTCGATGAACCAGCAGGTCCCGTCGCGTAGCATGATGTTCCGCGACTGGAAGTCTCGGTGGATGAAGTGCGCATCGTCGGCTTCCCCCGCGAGCTGGACGAGGGTGCGGAAGTCCTCCTCGAGCCTGGCCTCGTCGAAGGGGATCTTGGCCAGCTTCAGGAAGTGATACTTGAAGTAGTTCAGGTCCCACAGGATAGACTGCTCGTCGAACCGGGCCCGAGGATACGCGACCGAGAAGTCGACCACCTTCCCACCCTGGATCTGAAATCGGGGCAGGGCTTCGAGCGCTTGCCGAAACGTGGATTCGATCTCGGATGGAAAGCGCTCGCCCGTTCGGGCCCGGGCGTCCTCGAGCGCAGTGAACAGCGTGGTGTCACCGAGATCCTCGGCGAGCCAGACCCCGACTTCCGGATCGGACAGGTAGATCTCGGGAACGTTCAGTCCCGCGGCGCGCAGGGCGTGCGAGAACGACAAGAACGCCCGGTTCTCGGAGCGGTCCGGCCCGACGGCCCCGATCGCGGTGTCACCTCCGGTCCCGAACAGGCGGACATAGGTCCGGGCGGATCCGTCCGCCGGAAGGTCCCGGATTTCGCGAGGAGGCGCCCCGAAGCGATCGGAGAACAACTCGACGAGGCGTTGGCGCGGTTCGGCCATGGACCAAAGATACTCGGAGGGGTAGGACAGGGGAGTGCTGGACCGCCCGGGACCGGTGCGCCTACCGGTCGCTCGGGGCTAGGTTCCTCGACCAGCTCGTCCGGGGGCACGTCGGATTCAGTCTGGAACGAAAGGAAAGGAGCTCGAAATGAGAAAGTGGTTGCGCCGGGGTCTGCACTTCGGCTCTACGCTCGCCCTGATGGCCAGCGCCGCCGTTCCCTCGGCGCGGGCTCAGCAACCGCCGAATCTCGCGGTTCCCGCCGACGCCCTCACGGCACCTCTCGATCAGCTGGTTCCGTTGGACCCACGGGTGACCGTAGGAGAACTCCCCAACGGACTGCGTTACTTCATTCGCGAGAACGACGAACCCGAGAACCGAGCGAACCTTCGGCTGGTCGTGCGCGTCGGCTCGGTCGTCGAGGACGACGACCAGCTCGGGCTGGCACACGTGCTCGAGCACATGGCCTTCAACGGAACCGAGAGCTTCGAGAAGCAGGAGCTGTTGGATTTCATGGAATCCATCGGTATGCGACTCGGGATGGGGGTGAACGCCTCGACCGGCTTCGACGAGACGAACTATCGGCTCGAGGTGCCGACCGACGATCCCGAGGTGCTGGAGACCGCATTTCAAATCTTGGAGGAGTGGGCGACGGGGCTGACCCTCGATCCGGAGGAGATCGATCAGGAGCGCGGCGTCGTCGTCGAGGAGTGGCGGGCCCGACGAGGCGTGTCGGCCCGGCTTCAGGACGAGCAGATCCCCGTGATCCTCAGCGGATCGCGTTACGCGGAGCGTCTTCCCATCGGGACCGTCGAGAGCATCCAGACCTTCGAGCACGAGGCTCTAGAACGGTTCTATCGGGAATGGTACCGCCCCGATTTGATGGGTGTGGTCGCGGTCGGAGACTTCGACCAGGAGCAGGTGGAGATGCTGATCCTCGACCACTTCGGGGACATCCCCGAGCCCGCCGATCCGCGCGAGCGACCCGTCTATCCGGTCCCGGATCATGAAGAGACCCTCTTTTCGATCGAGACGGATCCCGAGCTCTCTTCCACGAGCCTCTCCATCTACTTCAAGATGCCCCTGGAGCACGACTGGACGGTCGGCGGCTACCGTCAGCGCCTGGTGGAAGGGATGTACAACAGCATGCTGAACGACCGGCTGAGAGAGATCGCACTGGAGCCCGACGCCCCGTTCACCTCCGCTTCGTCGTCTCAGGGGCAGTTCGTAGGTCCGCTCGCGGTCTATACCCTAAGGGCTTCGGTTCTGGAAGGGCAGGTCGAGGAAGGGATGAGGGCGCTTCTCCGCGAGGCGGAGCGGGTCTCTCGGTTCGGATTCACGGAGTCCGAGCTCGAGCGACAGAGGACGGCCCAGCTGCGCAATATCGAGCAGGCCTACTCCAATCGGGCCGATCGGGGCTCCAATTCCTACGTGTCCGAGTACACGCGCGCATTCCTGGACGGAGAGTCCATCCCGGGAATCGAGTACGAGCACGAGCTCTTCCAGCGATTCATTCCCGAGATCACGCTCGAGGAGGTGAATCGCGTCGGGGAGGAATGGATCTCGGATCGAAACCGCGTCGTGGTCGTCCAATCTCCGGAGCGTCCAGATGCCGAGCTGCCGAACGAGGTCGCGTTGAGCTCGATCCTGGCGTCGGTCGGGGACGAAGAAATCTCTCCCTATGAGGACTCGCTCACCGATGCCGAGCTCCTGGCGGATCTGCCGACTGGCACCGAGGTCGTCGAGACGACAACGAGGGAGCGGGGGATCACCGAGTGGCGGCTCGGCAATGGAGTGCAGGTCGTCCTGTTCCCGACGGAGTACGACGAGGATCAGGTTCTCGTGCGTGCGTTCAGCCCCGGCGGTACCTCGTTGGCGGATGAGGACGAGTTGGTCTCGGCGAGTACCGCCGTGGACCTGATCGCCGGTGGCGGCGTGGCGGAGTTCGACGCCATCGATCTCGATCGTGTCCTAACGGGCAAGCTCGCCAGCGCCGGCCCCTTCATCTCGGAGTTCGAGGAGGGAATCTCGGGCTCGGCGTCCACCGAAGACCTGGAGACCTTGTTCCAGCTGATCTATCTACGATTCGCGGAGCCGAGAGCCGATGAGGACTTCTTCTCCGTCTGGTCGACCCAGGCTCGCGAGGCCTTGGCGAACCGGGACGCGAATCCGGTGACGGCGTGGAGCGACACGTATCAACGCCTCATGACCCAGGACCATCCCCGCGCTCGCCCAATGACTCTCGAAATGCTGGACGACGTGGAGCTCACGCAGGCGCTGGAGTTCTATAGCGAGCGGTTCGCGGACGCGGACGACTTCACCTTCGTCTTCGTGGGGACCCTGGATCTCGATACGATGCGGCCGTTGATCGAGCGGTACCTGGGTGCCCTACCTGCAACGGATCGCGAAGAGACTTGGCGCGATCTGGGTATCCGAGCGCCGGACACGGCGGTGGAAGAAATCGTCTACCGCGGCCTCGAGCCCCAATCGCAGACGGTCATCACCTTCAACGGACCGTTCGAGTACGGCAACCAGAACGAGCGGAGCGCGATCCGGGCGCTGGGTCTGACCCTCGAGAGTCAGCTGATGGACGAGGTGCGCGAGGTTCTGGGAGGGACCTACGGGATCTTCGTCGGCCCCGGGTATTCGTGGCGTCCGGAAGGCACCTACCAGCTCACCCTGAGCTTCGGCTCGGACCCTCAGCGGACGGAGGAACTGGTCGGTGTGGTCATGGCGGGCATCGAGCGGTTCAAGGAGAACGGCCCGACCGAGGAGGAGGCCGCGGCGGCGCGGGAAACGCTTCTCAGGCAATTCGAGACGGACTTCCAGGAAAATGGTACCTGGCTCAGCCAGCTCGTGAACGACTATCAGAGAGGGGTCGAGCCCGGTGCGAGCGTCGAGACCTTCGAGGCGTCCGTCCGGGCGCTCACGGTGGAGGCCATCCGCGACGCCGCGCGGCGGTACCTCGACACGGACCGCTACGTGCGCGTCACGCTCATGCCCGAGTAGCGCCTCGCGAATCCAGGGGTAGTGATCTTCCTCTGGTCCTTGGTCACCACCAGGCCCTCCCTACCCTCGAGGCGGTTCAGGAGCTCGATGCCCGTGACGGGCCCCAGCACGAAGACCGAGGTGGAGAGGGCGTCCGCCTCAGTAGCGGTCGGGGCGATCACCGTGACCCCGCTCGTGTGACCGGGAGATCGTCCGGTTCTCGGATCGACGATGTGATGTACCGACAGGTCCGCGCTGAACGCCTGCATGTAGTCTCCCGAGGTGGCCACCCCCTCGTTGTCGGTCCGAATCAGCCCGAGTAGGGCCCCCGGGTCACGTGGGTCCTGGATCCCGAGTTGCCACCCCTCGGGTCGGGAGTCTCCACCGATCGATGCGACGTCCCCCCCTGCCTCTATCATGACCTGCTCCGCGCCGCCGTTGAGGAGGATCTGCGCCGCGCGATCCGCGATGTATCCCTTGGCGATGCCGTCCAGGGTCACGGCCATACCGGGTCGTCCGAGCGCGACCGTGTTTCCGTCGACATGGAGCTCCCGGTAGTCGACGAGGAGGAGGGCCTCGTCGATCTCGGAATCTCGCGGCGGGCCACCCGTGTGCATGGCCGCGGCCTCGTACAGACGGACGAGCGGCGCCACCGTGCTGTCGAACGCCCCCCCGGTGAGCTCGGAGTAGCGTATCGACTCGGCCAATAGATGCGTCAGCTCGGGGGGCGCGTCGTGCAAGATGCCGTCGCGGTTCAGCCGGTCGACTGAGGTGCCTTCTCGATGGCGGCTCAGAATCGCCTCGAGCCGCTCCATCTCGTCGAAAGCCGCGGTGACGAGGGTGCGAGCCTCACCGCCATCGGAATGGATCAAAGTGACGGTGACTCGCGTCCCCATCTGAGTGCGGGTCGTGGTGAGCCGTCGAGTTCTCGACATCCTCCAGAGACCCGCGGCAGCGCCGCCCCCGATCGTCGCGGCGAGCCCGCCTACGGCCGCCATCTTCAGGACCTGGCGACGGGTGCGCGGGCGGGGTCCCGAGTCGAGGTTCGGATGCTCAGCCATCCGAGGCGCTGGCTCCCGCCATGGGGAGCGTCACGAGACGGTGACGGATGGCCTCCATGTCGTGGCGACACACGCCCGTCTTCTCAATCAGCTGAATCTCGCAAACGTTGCAGCGCACGCATTCCTTGAAGTCGATCTTCGGCCCCTCGATGGCACCGGTCGGGCACTTGAGCTCGCAGACTTTGCAGAGGCTACACTGCTCGACCCGACGAATTCTGAACGGCGCGACCACCGAGCCCAAGGC
>JAHEKL010000118.1 GCA_024638345.1 Gammaproteobacteria bacterium
CCTCCGGGGGCTCTTCGCCGTGGCCTTCTTGCCACTCGTCTTCTTGGGAGCGCCCGAGGCCGACTTCTTGCCGGCTCTCTCCGCAGGCTTCCTCTCGACGTCCTCCTTGAGGCTGGCCTTCAGGGCCGACATCAGATCGATGATCTGAACCTGGGGCTCTTCTGCCGGCGCCACGGTGATCTCCTGGCCCTCGACCTTCTGCTGGATCATCTCCAGCGTGGCTTCCCGGACCTCGTCGCGGTAGCTCTCCGGGTGGAACTCGGTGGTCGCCAGCTTCTCGATGAGCTGAGTGGCCAACGCGAGCTCCTGCTTCTTCACCTCGCCGTCCTCGACCGGCACGTCGGCGACGGAGCGCACCTCGTCGGCGTAGCGAAGCTGCTCCATGACGAGCACTTCGCCCATGGGTCTCAGCATGACGAGATACTGGCGGCCGCGAGTGGCATACTTCCCGATCGCCACTCGACCGGTCTCGGCCAGAGCCGCCACGAACAGCCTGTACGCCCGTGCGCCCCCCTTGTCAGGTCCCAGGTAGTAGGCTCGATCGAAGTATAGCCGATCCACCTCTTCACCGGGGACGAACTCGACGACCTCGATCGACTCTCCCTTGGGTGCCTCGAGCGCCTTGAGCTCGTCGTCCGTGAAGATCACGTACTGACCCTTGGAGAACTCGTACCCTTTGACCATCTCGTCCCGCGGGACGATCTCCTCGTCTTTCGGGCAGATGTACTGCTGCTTGAGCCGAGTCCCGCACTTGCCGTGAAGCAGGTTGAACGAGACACGAGTGGAGGACTCCCCGGTCGAAAAGAGCTTGACAGGGACCGAGACGAGTCCGAAGGAGACCGTAGTCGAGCTGATCGGGCGGGCAGGCATAGGACCGGAAAGATATGTTTCCGGTTTACGATCGAGCAACACTCTTGTGCGAGGCTCGAGGCAGGGCCGATTCCGAGATTCCGGCGAACGAGGTGCGGTCCAGCGCTGACCTGGAGTAACATACCCGACCATGTCGTCCAAGAAGTCGGACCGTCTCGAGACCTACCGAGAGAAGCGATCGGCCTCCCGGACCCCCGAGCCTTTCGGGGTCACGGCGGCGAGCGCCCCCGTCGCGTCGACGGGGGGCCGTCTGTTCGTCGTACAGAAGCACTCCGCCCGGAACCTCCATTGGGATCTGCGTCTGGAATCGGACGGAGTCCTGCTTTCCTGGGCGGTCCCCAAGGGGCCGTCGCCGAACCCGGCGGACAAACGCTTGGCCGTTCATGTCGAGGACCATCCCCTGGATTACGCGGAGTTCGAGGGAGTGATTCCCGAGGGGGAGTACGGTGCCGGACCGGTCATCGTCTGGGACAAGGGAATCTGGATTCCGCTCGAGGACGAGCAAGAGGGAATGGAGAAGGGGAAGCTCTTGTTCGAGTTGCGTGGCTACAAGCTGCGGGGCCGCTGGACATTGGTGAAGACCAAGCAGTCGCAGAAGTCGTGGCTTCTGATCAAGGAACGAGACGGTTTCGTCCGTGAGGAGGGCACGGATCACTACCCCGATGACTCGATCTATTCGGGGCTCCTCGTGGACGACGTCCCGAACGTCGGCCAGCGGACGCTCGAGCTGCGCGAGAGGATCGAAGCCCTGGGAGCGAAGAATGGCCGGATAGACCCGCATCTCGTCGAGATCATGCTGGCAACGGCTCGGGAGGAGCCGTTCTCGAAGCCGGGATGGCTGTTCGAGATCAAGTACGACGGGTACCGTCTGGTCGCCGGGACGAAGGGCGGAGAGGCGACGCTCGTTTCCAGATCGGGTGGCGATTTCACGGAGACGTTTCCCGATGTGGCGCGCGCCGTCCGGGGGCTTCCGTACGAGGGTCTCGTGCTGGACGGGGAGGTCGTCGTTCACGACGAGCGCGGACTACCCAGCTTCGGTCGGCTCCAGAAACGAGGGCTGCTCCGCCGCCGCACCGACGTCGCCCGAGCTGCGCTGGAGCTCCCGGCCACCTACTACGCGTTCGATCTACTCGGCTTCGACGACCTCGATCTGCGGGGTCTGCCCCTGCTTGAGCGAAAGCAGCTTCTCCGGGAAATCCTGCCGGGCATCGGACCGATTCGATTCTCGGATCACATCGAGGAGATGGGCGCCGAGATGTATCAGCAGGTGTGCTCGATGGGCCTCGAGGGAGTAGTGGGCAAGAAGGCGGACGGACGCTACCGCGGAGGTCGCTCCAGAGACTGGGTCAAGGTTCGGGCGCTCGTCACGGACGACTTCGTCATCGTGGGCTGGACCGAGCCGAAAGGATCGAGATCCGGCTTCGGAGCGCTTCACCTGGCCCAGTTCGGAGAACAGGACGAGCTGGTATACGTGGGCAGTGTCGGAACCGGCTTCGACGATGCGCTCTTGCGGGCGCTGTCCGAACGGCTGACCGCCCTCGAACGGGACGAACCCTCATTCGACGGGTCCGTGCCGGACGGAGGCGGAAGGGGGGACAGGGGACATCACTGGGTGACTCCCGAGCTGGTCTGCGAGGTCCGCTACAAGGAGTTCACCGAGCAGAGGCTGTTGCGACATCCCGTCTTCGTCCGGCTCCGCGACGACAAGCCCCCGACGGAGTGCATCCTGCCGGAGGTGCGTGAGGCCGGCCTCGACGGGCCAAACCTTCCGGAGCCGGTGGCCCACACTTCCGGAGAGCCCGTCAGGGAGGTTCCGTTCACTAACCTCGACAAGGTGTTCTGGCCCGAGCGCGGGCACACCAAGGGAGATCTCATCGAGTACTACCGCGCGGTGTCGGAGTGGCTCCTTCCCTACCTCCACGACCGCCCCCTGGTCCTGACCCGGTATCCGGACGGCATCGACGGGAAGTCGTTCTTCCAGAAGAACGCGCCCGAGTGGGCCCCGGACTGGATCAGCACTCTGAAGCTCTGGAGCGAGGACTCGGAGCGGGAGATCGAGTACTTCGTCTGCAACGACCTCGAGTCGCTCCTTTATGTCGCGAACCTCGGCACGATCCCGCTCCACATCTGGTCGAGCTGCGTGACCAGCCTCGGCCAACCGGACTGGTGCATCCTCGATCTGGACCCCAAGGATGCGCCCTTCGAGGACGTCGTCTCGATCGCCAGGCATATTCACAAGCTCTGTGACGAGATCGACCTACCCTGTTTCCCGAAGACCAGCGGATCGACCGGGCTTCACGTCCTGATTCCCCTGGGCCGACAGTGCACGTACGAGCAGTCCAAAGCGTTGGCCGAGTTGCTGGCTCGGGTCGTGGCGACCGACCTCCCGGATATCGCGACGATCACCAGAAGCCCCAAGCAGCGGGGGGGTCGCGTGTACGTCGATTTCGTGCAGAACGGACACGGTCGGCTGCTCGTGGCCCCGTTCAGTGTTCGTGCGGTGCCCGAGGCGGCGGTATCGGCACCTCTCAAGTGGACCGAAGTGACACGTCGGCTCACGGCGAGGTCCCATACGATGGAAACCCTACCCAAGCGGATGCGTCGCTTGGGCGCCGATCCACTCGCGCCGGTGCTGGACCTGAAGCCGGACCTGCTCGGGGCGCTGACGCAGCTAGCAGGGCGCCTGAAGGATCGCTAATCGGGACCGGATCCGCTTTGCGCTCCGCCAAGCCACATGGCCGTCACCTCGGTCAGCTCGTCGAGCACGTCGTCCTCCGTTCTGCCGGAGCGCTTGAGCATGTGAAACGAGTGGTCCGCACCCTCGATGACGTGCAGATGCACCGAAGATCCGAGTGAACGGCAGACCGGCCGGAGGAGCTCCAGCTCGGAGAGTGAGTCCCTCGTTCCCTGGAGGAAGAGCATCGGCACGGGAACTCCCGAGAGGTGCTCGGCGCGCTCGATCGAGGGACGACCTGCGGGATGAAGAGGGAATCCGAAGAACACCAGGCCTCTCACACTCGGCAAGCCAGCTCCGGAGGCGGTCTGCGATGTCATTCTCCCGCCCATCGACTTGCCGCCTGCGAAGAGAGGAACACCGGGTAGAACACCTTCCGCGGCCGAGACCGCACTGCGAACGGTCGCCCTGAGAACGCCGGGTGGATCCGGACGACGACGCCCGGCCTCGGTGTAGGGAAACTGATAGCGCAGGGTGGCGATCCTCCTTTCCGCCAGCCGGCCGGCGACCCCCTCCATGAATCGGTGCCGCATTCCCGCCCCGGCACCGTGCGCCAAGACGAGCACGGCCTTCGCGTCTGCTGGATTCACCAGGCACGCGGAGACGTGACCGACACGCTCTCCGACGGCGATCCTGAAGTCGCGTGCCGAGGTCACGCCTCATCCACGACATCGGCGAACTGGCGGGCGAGCCGCGGCCCCGCCCCTGCGTCCTCGTGCTTGAAGAAGACGTAGAGGTCGTGCCATCCGGGCTGTGCCAGCCTGGCCGACCAGTCGCGGAGATCGCCGAGCTCGTACTCCTCCTTTCTGAGACGGGCGTATCCGAAGGATGCAGTGTCGACCACGACCGGGGGCAGCTTTTCGTTTCCCGAGTCCGCCACGACGAGCGCTGCCGATCGGTTTTCGAGCGCCTCATAGACCTCCTGGTTGAACCACGAAGAGCTTCGAAACTCGAACGCGGCCCGGAATCCATCCGGAAAGAGAGCGAGGAAGTCGCGGAGCAGCTCGATGTCCTTCTTCAGGTAGGGCGGTAGCTGAAAGAGCATCGGACCGAGACGCGCACCCAGCTCCGATGCCGTACCGATGAGGTACTCGAGCTCGTCCCCGCAGTCCTTCAGCTTCTTGAAGTGCGTGATCTTCCGCGACGCCTTCAGCACGAACGAGAACCGCTCCGGGACCTGGTCTGCCCATCCGCTCAAGAGCTTTGCGCTGGGCATGCGGTAGAAGGTGTTGTTGATCTCCACCGCATTCAGCTGGCTGCCGTAGTACTTCAGCATCCCGCGATCCGGAAGGTCCTCCGGGTAGAAGGCGCCCTTCCACTCCTTGTAGGCGAAGCCGCTCGTGCCCACCCATAGGTTCATTCAGATGACCGGTTCCAAGGGTTCGCTCCCGATGGGGAAGATCCTACCTCTGCCACACTGCGCGGTCTAGAATCGAGCCGTCAATCCCAGGGTGACGCGACGGCGAGCCGGGATTCGCTCGAAATCGTGGACGCCCAGCCCCACGTGGAAGCCGAAGGGCTCCCGGAAGGTCCGCTGGACAGTCACCTGAGCGAACCAGGTGTCTCGGACGTCGAGGAGAGGACCCGGGCCGACCGTTACCGCCTCACCCCCAAATCCCGCGGCACCTTCGATGAACTGACGACCGTCGTCCATGAAGAAGCGTCGCGCGGAAAGCGCAGCGCCCCCGACTCGGGTGCCGGAGATCTCGGCCAGGTTCGCCCGGGCTCTCAGATACCAGGCCGACACGTAGCGCCCCACGCCCACGCCACCCACGAACACGTTCGGGCCCGGCACGTTCATGTGCCACGCGCTTCCCGCCACCTCCCAACCGCCCGCCAGCGACTGAAACACCTCGAGCCGCCAGTCCGACCTCGGGGTGACCTGTGATTGACTCCCGGCCCGCACCCGGAGATTCCCATAGGCGCCCGACCAAAGGTTCAGGTATCCATCGATGGCGAGGGCTTCGTCGGCGAAGTCGAACCGCTCGGTCCGCTCGGCCTCGACGGCGAGCGCTCCCCGATCGAACTGACGTACCGCCACCGTTCGCAGGGTCTCCCAGTCGGTCCAGACCGGGGAGGATCCGGCGAAAAGGTCGCGGTCGTAGAAGACCGCGGCGAACCACGGAGTCTGGGCTTGTGCGGGGGACACACAGGTCACCAGCACGATCAGGGTCAGTGCGAGCGAGAGCAATCTCATGCGACTTGTTCCTCCGTAGCTCCGAAGCCTCTTCTCTCCATCTCCCCCCATGTGGTCACGCCTCTCGCCTTCGAGATCATGCCGCGCAGCCGCCAGAACGTGATGAGCTGCCGGTAGCCGAAATTCTCGGCGATGGCGAGCCAGAACAGGTGAAGGAGATCTTTGGTCCTCGGGTATCGTTTGAAGGTCAGCTCCTCGAGACCCACTGCGGTGACGGACAGCGTCGTGCCGAGCACGGCTGCCAGGGCGATGAAGGCGAGGATATAGGCCGGGGAAGCTCGACCGGTTAGGATCGCTGCTACGAACGTCAGGTATCCGACAGCCTCGATCAGCGGGCCGAGCATCTCGAGAAAGAAGTAGTACGGGTAGGCGACGAGCCCAACCCGTCCGAATCGCGGATTCAGGAGCATCTTCCTGTGCCGCGAGAGCGTTTCGATCAGCCCCCGCTGCCATCGATCGCGCTGCTTGCCGAGCTGTTTGAGGCTCTCCGGTGCTTCGGTCCAAGCGACAGGGTCGGGTACGAAGGAGATCCGATAGGGCTCGCGCTTCTCCCTGAAATGTCGGTGAAGTCGGACCACGAGCTCCATGTCTTCGCCGACGGTGTCCGTCGCGAATCCTCCTGCGGCGACAACCGCGGAACGCCGGAACATGCCGAAGGCGCCGGAGATGATCAGCGTCGCATCGATCGCGTCCCAACCCATTCGTCCGGACAGGAACGCTCTCAGGTACTCCAGAACCTGCAGACGGGCGAGAAGGGACTTCGGCAGGCGTACGTCGACCAGACGACCAGAGCGGAAGCTACACCCGTTGGCGATACGGATGATTCCCCCTGCGGCCACCATGAAGACGTCCTCCATGAATGCCCGCGCCAACCTTGTGAGCGCGTCTCGCTCGGGCAGCGAGTCCGCATCCATTGCGCAGAACAGTGGAGTCCGACAGTGGTTCAACCCCGCGTTGAGGGCATCCGCCTTCCCTCCGTTCTCCTTATCGATCACCCATAGCTCGGGGTGCGTGGGGCTGTGCCAGGCTCCACGGATCGGTGCGGTCGGGAGCCGCGCCACCGCGAACCTCGGGGACCGCTTCAGATCGAACTCCTGCTTCAGGCGAGCGAGGGTTCCGTCGGTCGAGCCGTCGTTGACCACGAGCACGCGGAACTCTGGGTACTCCAGCCCCAGCAGTGCCCGAACGGCGTCTATGCAGGTCGCCTCCTCGTTGTAGGCCGGGGCGATCAGTGTGATCGGAGGCGCGGCTACGGACCGCATCAGGTCCTCCAGATAGACCGATCTCAAGCGCAGCGCGTGCTTCCTGAGCGAGCGGAAGGCCACCACTGTCATGACCATGTAGGTAAGGCTCAGAAGCGCGAAGTAGACGAGAACGACGACGTTGTATCCATCCAACGCGGCCCAGAGCCAATCCGCCACTTGGCTGCCGGACATCAGCGCCATCCTCCGACCGACGAGACGACCTCGGTCGCCAGATCCGCGCGGTCCGTGCGTCCCTCGGCAATTCGCTCCAGCTCCGCGAACGCCCTCAGGGACTTGAGACTCCAAGCCGCGCGGACCGCGACCCACCGGGACGGATCGTCCACGGCCCTCACGAGACGGGGAACGTCCGTGTCGTCTCCGATCTCGCCCAGGGCGGAAACGGCAACAGCTCGGACCACGGGATCCGAGCTACGGCTCAGCCTGCGAATCAACGGAAGATGCTCGGAGCCACCCACGGACCCGAGGATCTTCAGGGAATCGATGAAGAGCTCGCGCTCCCTTCCGAACGTGGTGACCTCCTCCCCGAGGGTCTCCGGAAGAGAGGCCAGATCCGCCTCGGGATCGATGAGGTCTCCGGCCACCACGAAAGGCTCTAGCTGGTCCAGGACCTCGACCGCGAGACCAGCCATCTCGGGCGCATGGATTTGATGGAGTGCCTCCGCACAGATCGCGCGAACCTCGGGTACGGCGCTCGTGTCCAGGTACTTCTCGGCGAGCACCGGGACGGCGCCCGGACCCATCGAGGCGATCATGGTCGCGAGAAAATCGGCACTCCAGAGCTCGAAGCGATGAAGTCGCTCCAAGAT
>JAHEKL010000119.1 GCA_024638345.1 Gammaproteobacteria bacterium
GTTGATCCAGTCGTCTTCGTAGGTCTCCCCCGCGAGGACCGAGACGCCGTTCCATGCACCGGTCGGGCCCGTGATATCGGTCAGACCGCGACTATCGATCTCGACGACGTCGTAGGTAACACCCGGCGAGACCGTCGCCATGGCAATCCCGTCCGCTTCCGTCGTATCGGTTGCGACCACCGCTTTCGTGTCCGTGCGTCGGATCTCGAACACGAATCCCTCGAGCGAGTGGCTCGCGGGGTCACCACTGGGCAGCCGAACCTCCTTTCGCACGCGAATCCGCGCGGGATTATCGGGTAGTGTGGGCTGCCGGTTGGTCCAGTCGACCCGAGTGTCACCCCCCGGGAAGACCTCCACGATCCTCCCGCCGGTATGGTCCGTCAGACCTCGGGTCTCGATCTCCGTGATCTGGTAGACGCCGGCAGGCAGGATTAGCGGGGGCGTTGTCCCGTTTCCGTCCGTCTCGACGACTTGCCGGATCGGGTCCTTCGCGATCAGGAATGCGAATCCTTCAAGTCCAGGATCCGACGGGTTGTCCGGCGATCCACCGGTCGATGACTCGACGGACTTGCGAATGGTCAACGTGCCGGGCGGAGCCGGCTGATTCCGGAAGGTGACGACCCAGCCGAGGTCGTCCGTGATCATGAACGTGTCCGGATTCGCTCCGGGAGTCGGCACGGGTGGGTCGAAAAAGTCGTACTTCGTCTTCTCCACGCCCACCAGGGTGTCGTCCGGGTCTTGCTCGACTCCCACGGTGGCGCTGGTGATTCTAGAGGGGTCGAAAAGGACTCCCGCCACCACACGGCACTCGTTCGCGCCGACAGAAAGCAGCTGGTTCTCGGGAGTGGCGCTGTCCAGGTCTCCTTCGGCTCGCACGCGGAATAAGCCGCCTCCACCCCGACTGCACACGGTAACGTGGCCGACCTCCGGAGCCAGGCCCGGAGGCTCGAAGACATGGCCCAGGGACGGCTCGACCGTGGGCCTTATCGACTCCGACAGGGACCGCTCGGGTGCCAGAATGAGCTTCGGAAACGGGTCAGCGACCACCACAGTCGCCCAGGTGCTCTCGCGCAGCCCGGTGCTCGTCCCCTGGACGATTGCCCGGCTCACCAGGGTGGCGGGCCTCGGGGGTGCCCGAACGATCAGGGTGTCGGTTCGAGTGACCCCCGACCCGAGAACCGCAATCGAGGGCCAGCTCACGCGTCCCTGCCTCTCAGTAGCACCATTTGTGGCTCGGACGAGCTCCACCTGGGGGGGAAGCTCGGCGTGAAGCTCCAGGTTCGTCGCCCCGTCCGATCCTAGATTGGTGAGCTCTATTGTATAATCGATGGTATGACTTGTAGTTACTCGTTCCGGCCCAGTGATTGCCACAGCGATATCGGAGTCGCCGGATGGGGTCCTGGCAAGCGCGGCTGCGGTGGTGGAGTCGGCCTCGGTGCGCCTTGACGCATCCGATTCGAGAGCCGGGGCAAGCCCGGAAGTCGGTCCGGTACGGTGGGCATCCGCTGCAGGGTCGCTGCGACCGACTCTCGTGATGATCCGGGCCGAGTTGTCGTGGGAGTCGACATCGCGGGAGGCGCTGACGACCGACACGAGGCTCAGAAACGCTCCGGGTCTGTCGTACCGTATCTCGAAGGTGACGAGCGTACTGTCGCCCGCTTGAAGGCCTTCAGAAAGCCTTCGCGATACGATTCGATTGCGAGACTCCAGGCCAGCTTCTCGGCCGAGAACGACCGCCCCCTCCGGGAGCGCGACCGAGACCGTGACCGCCGATGCCGCGCCGGGCCCTCGGTTCCTGATCAGGACCGATGTTGGAACCGTGTCCCCTGCGATCGAGTGATCGGGTACGGAGACAGCAAGCTCGAGGTCCGCGCGAGGGAAAGCCGTCGTGTCCGCGGCAAGGAGCGCGGCACCGTTCTCGCCCGCGCGCAGCTCACCGGGTGCAGCCCCAGGCCAAGCGGCGATCAGCGCCAGGCCCATAAGCGCCGAAACCGAGCTGCGTCGCACGAGCGGGGTCGCCTTCGCCAGCTTCTGCATCGCACCATCCAGAGCGAGGAGCAGCCCTGTCTCGGGTCTCGAGATTCGGCGAGCGACAGCACCCCCCAGATGTTTCGGGGGACGGAAACGGTACAGGACCTAGGTCGGGTTGGCCAGAAATGGCCTTTGCATAGCACCTTGGGGAACGTGCATGACTCAGGAGTCGAGCCGATCGGAGGGCTTCACGCGCTCCGGGCCCCCTGATCCGCACCGTTTGAGAGACAGGCCGATTGCCCGAAAGCACTTCCAGACAAATAAGAATCCGAATTGTCGTTATGTTATGCCGTAACGAAGTGTTTCAGGCTCGGTCCGGACGGCGTCCGAATTTCGACGGTTCACCCCAGGGCGTGGCTCCGCCAGTGACGCGCCCACCCGTCGGCAACGCTCGTTGAGGTCAGCAGTTGAAGCGGGGCGATTCGGTCACCGATTGTCATGGTCATCCTGACGACGCATGATTTCGGGGCTGGGTGACGTGGCGGTCGCGCCCATCCAGGGCGTCCGCCAGCCCAAGCGCATGCTCCCCGCGATTCTCGAGGAGATCGAGTATGAGAGGTGGAACCTCGTGGCGAGCCTGGCTTTGATCGCGCGAGCTCAGAGGCTCAGGTCCATGGGACCCATCGGTTCGATGCCATGAAGCTCATCGTACAGATCCCCTGTTACAACGAGGAGGAAACACTTCCACAAGTGGTCGCGGACATCCCCCGTGCAGTCCCCGGCTTCGACCGTGTCGAGATTCTAGTCGTCGACGACGGCTCTACGGATCGCACGGCCCAAGTGGCCTTGGAGCTGGGGGTCGATCACCTGGTGCGTCTCAGGCAAAACCAAGGATTGGCCGGCGCATTCAAGGCGGGCTTGGACGCCTGCCTGTCCCGCGGGGCCGATGTGATCGTCAACACGGATGGTGACCACCAGTACCCGGGATCGAGCATACCCGATCTCACCCTGCCGATCCTCGAGGGGAGAGCCGACATCGTGATCGGCGACCGACAGACGGACACCATCGAGCACTTCTCATGGATGAAGCGCAACCTCCAGGCCGTCGGGAGTCGGGTCGTCCGCGCGCTTTCGGGCACGCAGGTGCCCGATGCAGTCAGCGGATTCCGGGCGATCTCTCGCGAGGCCGCAGTAAAGCTGAACATCGTCTCGCGATTCAGCTATACGATCGAGATGCTCATCCAGGCAGGTTCCAGCCGGCTCGCCGTGACCTCCATCCCGATCCGAACGAACCCGGTGACTCGCGAGTCGCGCCTGGCCCGAAGCACTCCCGGCTTCGTGTCCCAATCGGTCTCGACCATGGCGCGGATCCACTCCATGTATCGACCGCTGCGGACATTCACGCTGATCGGGGCGGTGGTTGGCGCAATGGGTGCGATCCCGATCATACGTTTCCTCTACTTCTTCTCCATCGGCGAAGGTGATGGGCACATCCAATCCCTGGTCTTGGGAGGCGTGCTCGTAATCATCGGGTTCGTGACGCTTCTCATCGGCCTCGTATCCGACCTCATCAACTTCAATCGGCAGCTCCTGGAAATGACGCTCGAGCGGGTCCGTCGTCTGGAGCTGGACCGGCCGATGCCGGCCGAAGACCCAGCTGCGGAGGATTCGACCGGAGGATGACCTCTACCGGACTCCGTGAGGTTGGCCGGAGGCCGGGGCGGCAGTCCCTCGTGTGGACCCGTCTCCTGCTGCTGATGCGCCGTGTCGGACACCGTCCCGGTCTGGCGATCGCGGCCGCTGCGGCCCTCGGGTTTCTCGGAAGTGCTGGATTGGGTGTCGCGCGTGGCCTACCGCTTCCAGCCATTCACGACGAGTTCTCGTACCTGCTGGCCGCTGAGACCTTCGCCTCCGGGCGCCTGAGCAACCCGACCCACCCCCTCTGGCAGCACTTCGAGACGTTCCACGTCATCCATGAGCCTACGTACCAGTCGAAGTACCCGCCGGGGCCAGGAGCCCTTCTGGCGATCGGGCAAGCTCTCGCAGGCCATCCCGCTTGGGGATTATGGATCGGAGCCGGCGTTCTCGCCGGGACGCTCACCTGGGCGTTGCTGCTGTGGCTGCCTGCTTCCTGGGCCATGCTCGCCGCCATTGGGGCAACCGCTCAAATCACGTGGTTCTCCTATTGGTCCCAGTCTTACTGGGGAGGGGCCGTCGCGGCAATCGGAGGGGCCCTGTGCTTCGGGTGCTATCGAGCACTCAGCCGCCGTCCCCAGATGCGACATGGAGTGCTCTTCGGGCTCGGTTTGGGGATCCTGGCGCTGAGCCGACCCTTCGAGGGTGCGCTGGCCGGAGGCCTCGTCGGGCTCGCCCTGACTCTCCGTGGGTTCGCCAAGCGTCCGGCCGCTGTTCCATGGGAGTGGGCTCGGGCAGGAGGACTTGCCTTCCTGGTCTTGAGCGGGATGTTGGGAGCCCTGGGTGTCTACAATCACGCCGTGACTGGCTCCTGGTCGACGATGCCCTACCAGGTCTATGAGGAGCAGTACGCTGCGGCCCCCACGTTCTTGTTCATGTCACCGGGACCCGCTCCCGAGTACCGTCACGCCGAGATCGAGCAGTATTGGATGGAATGGGGGCGTGAGCGGCATGAGCTAGAGCGATCGCCCAGGCGTCTTCCGGGCAACGTCTCTGCGAAGATCCTGCGTGCCCTACTCTTCTTTCTCGGACCCGGGGCGGTGGCCCTCTTCGGTCTCCGGTATCACGCGGGCTCGCTCGACCTGCGGTTCGCAATGGGCTCGTTGGTCCTGGTCTTCGCCGCCACCCTTCTGACCAAGGGATCCTATCCTCACTACTCCGCGCCCGTGACCCTCCTGTTCTTCGTGTTGGTGGGCGCCGGTCTGAACGGATTGCACCGCCGTTCCAGAACGAACGGAAGCCTGAACATCGCTCCATGGATCCTGGTCGCTTGGATGCTCGCGACGGCTGCGGGAATCGTGGGACTCCTGCGATCCAGCTCCTCCGAGTTCGCGGCGGCCCGGAACGACCTATCCCTCCAGCTCCGAGAGACCCCCGGTGATCACGTGGTCCTAGTGCGCTACGGTGAAGGGCACGACGTGCACGAGGAATGGGTCTACAACCGGGCAGATATCGACAACGCACGCATCGTCTGGGCCAGATCCATGGGCACCTCGGCGGATGCCGAGCTCCGTTCTTACTTTTCGGATCGGACTCACTGGGTCCTGACGGTCGGACAAGAGGTCAGACTGGATCGCCTTCCCTGACGAGTGGATCCCGGCGCGGGTGGAGGAGTGTGAGGATCGCTCCACCACAAAGATCCACGATGATGAAGAGGAGTCGGGAAAGCACCGCGACTGCGGCGGCCAGCCCGGGGGAGAGAGGAGCGGCCGCCAGAGTGAAGACGGCCTCTCGGACCCCCAGGCCGCCCGGCGCGGGCACGACGAGGAATCCCACGACCCAGGCGAGAACGCTAGCCATGCCGACGCTGATCAGCGGAGCGCTCACGCCGAGTGACCGTGTCACGCACCATGTGGCGATTCCCACCAGCATCCAGGCTGGCACATGTCTCAGGACGAGCCTTAAGGAAGCGGACCAAGCCGGGACCTCGATGTCGATCGGCCGACCCGCGACGCGGCTTCCGGCCCGCACCATCCAGCGCACCGCAGCCGGGTGGACGAGCAGAACCCCTATGGGAGCCAGGACCGCGAGGAGCCCGACGGCCGGCATCTGGCGCATGAGAGAAGGATGCGCGGGCAGGAGGGCCACGACCGTGACAATCCCGGCCAGGTAGGCCGCACCGAGCGACAAGACCATGCTTCCGTAAGCCTTGGTCCTCGAAGAACCCCCGCCTACTGCAAGCTCCGCGGAGCCCACGACCGACCAGATTCCACCCGGGACATACTTGCCCAACTGCCCGACGAAATACCAGCGGAGCGCATCTCTGAGGGACACGCGGACGCCCACGAGACGGAGCGCGCGCCACCATCCGAGCGCGATGACGAGCATCCCTCCAGCGGCGAGCCCGAGTCCCCCCGCCAACCAAGAGGGGCGCGCGCCTCCGAGAGCCGAAGCGATCTCCTCCCAATCGGCGAGGAGGATGCGAACTACGTAGGCCGCACCCAGAACCGCGAGTACGAGGCCCGCAAGGTTCGAGATTCTACGGATGGGAGGGCGCGCCAGGGCACAGCTCCGGAGAGGTCAGCGAGACGTGGGCACCTTGCACAGGACCATGGTCCACGGAAAGGGCGAATCTTCCGCAACGACTTCGAGGTCGCGCTGAACGAAGTGGAGAAACGACCTGCGAGACCAATGTTGGAGATGCCCCGGAGTATTCCCGAAGTCCGGCCAGTAGCGCCCTCTTGCCATGTTGAGCGCCCGCCAGATGGGCTCTCGCGGAACGCTCAGTAGAATCGACGATCCCGTCAGCCCGCGAAGGTGCCGAACGGCGTTTGCGGGATCCACCAGGTGCTCCAAGACCTCGCAGCAGACTACGAGGTCGTAGGGATCATCGGACGGCTCCAGCTCGAAGAGATCCGTCGCGACGAACCGGCAAGAAAGTCCTTCTTCTTCCGCCCTCCGACGAGCGCGATCCACCATGATCGTGGATATGTCGACGCCCAGAATGTCGATGCCCTCGCGCGCGAGCCGAAGGGTCAGGTCGCCGGGGCCGCAGCCGACCTCGAGCACCCGCTCGGGAGACGCCGTTCCTATCAGTCGGTCGAAGGATGCCAAGAAACCCGCCATCATCCATCGGACCAATGGGTTTCGGGAGCCGTACTTGTCGTATGCGTTTCCTACGACGATGCCGCGTTCGTACGTCGGTCCGGTCATGTGCACGTCGGATGTGCGCTCGATCGCTGCCTTCCCGACACGGGTAGGGCCGCGAGAGGGCGGGACACCTTCAACCTTGCAGGTCCGCTCCTACGCGTCTACCCCGATCCGTTGCCTGCGTCGCGCGCGACTGAGAGGTTGGATCGACTCGCGCGAGAGGTTCTCTCAGCATGTGCTTCGAATGAACCCACGTGTTCCTCGCCGCGCTCTAGCGGCACTTCTCCTATGTCCTCCTGTCCTGCTCGTGGCCGTGGAGCCTGCCGGGGCACACGGCATCGCTCAGAACGACGCCGCGTTCTTCCTGACCAACGTAGGTCCGGCCATCGGCCCGTACGTGTATCTCGGTGCCAAGCACATGTTTACGGGATACGACCATCTGCTCTTTCTCATCGGCGTCCTGTTCTTCTTGTATAGGCTCCGGGACGTCGTGGCGTATGTGAGCCTGTTCACCCTGGGTCACAGCGCGACCCTGCTCGCAGGGGTCCTGTGGGGGATTCGAGCGGACCCGCATGTCATCGACGCCATCATCGGCCTCTCGGTCGTCTACAAGGCCTTCGACAACATGGACGGATTTCGACACTTCTTCGGCTTTCAACCCAACACCCGGATCGCAGTCCTGACTTTCGGCCTGTTTCATGGGTTCGGTCTGGCGACGACCCTGCAAGAGTACGCGCTGGCTTCCGAAGGACTGGTCACGAATATTCTGAGCTTCAACATCGGAGTCGAGATCGGCCAGATCCTCGCTCTCACCGGAGTGCTGATCGCCTTGAATCTCTGGCGGACCCGTGCGGGGTTCATGAAGCACGCGTTCGCCTCGAACGCGATGTTGATGGCATGCGGATTTCTGCTCATGGGCTATCAGATCGCCGGCTCGTTCCTCGGGGCCCCGTGAGACACCCGTGAGAGACTCCGTTCCCCCCACGGATCCTGGCAACGTCCCCTCGAGGCGCGCGATTCTTCGGGCGAGCTTGCTTGCGTTGCTCGCGGCGGCGGTCGTGCTGGTGACCGTGGTCCTGCCAGCCGAATACGACATCGACCTC